>DATFUG010000103.1:0-3929 GCA_035261025.1 Steroidobacteraceae bacterium
GGCCCGCAGCGCCGTGCTGACACTGCAATATCAAGACCTTCTTTACAGGAGCGCTTCATGTCCAAGCAGATTTGTGCCGCGGCAGCCCTGGCCGGTTGCGGGCTCATTCAGATGGCGTACGCGGATACCGCCGTGACCGAGAATACGACCGTCGGTGGCCGGGCCTTCATTGACCTGACGAGCCTTGACTCCAAGACCGCGGGAGTGAAGAACGCCGCCAGCGGCGTTGGACTGGACGTCAAGCGCTTCTACCTTATCCTTGATCACACCTTCGATGACATCTGGTCGGCGAATCTGACGACGGATTTCAATTATGTGAGTGCCGATTCCGAGACGCAGGTGTTCATCAAGAAGGCGTATGTGCAGGCCAAGATCTCGGACGCCTTCTTTGTGCGCGCGGGCTCCGCGGATCTGCCCTGGATTCCGTACGTGGAATCGAACTACGGCTATCGCTACGTCGAGAAGACGATCGAGGATCGCCTGAGTTTTGGTTCAACGGCTGATTGGGGCGTGCACGCCGGCGGCAAGCTGGCTGACGGCATGTTCGGTTATGCCGTGTCGACCATCGAGGGCAACGGCTACAAGAACCCGACGCGCTCCAAGACACTGGACTGGGAAGGGCGCGTGAATTTCACACCCATCAAGGGCCTGGCGGTGGCGGTTGGGTTCTATAACGGGAAGCTGGGCAAGGACGTTGAGGGGACGCCGACACCGGCGCTGCACACGGCGCAGCGCTCGGATGCGATGGTCGCCTATACGAACGACATGTTTCGTGTCGGTGGCGAGTATTTCAAGGCGGATAACTGGACCGCGGTGACCCTGGTCCCCGAAGATTCGGCGGACGGCTTTTCGGTGTGGGGTTCCGTGAATTTCACGCCGAAGGTCTCGGGCTTTGCGCGCTACGACAACGCCAAGCCCAACAAGGACACGGTTCCAGACCGGAAGGACGAATACTTCAACCTCGGGGTCAGCTGCAAGCCGCGGAAGGGCGTGGAGCTCGCAGTGGTGTACAAGCACGATGAGGTCAAGGCGGGCGGCGTAAAGAGCAGCGAGATGGACGAATTCGGTGTCTGGTCGCAGATCAGCTTCTGAGGCGGGCGCGGCCTTTGCCACAGCGCGACGCTGCGGCGATGGCCGCCAGAAATGGCGGCGCCGGAACGCAGCTTGCAGTAACGTAGGGGCACAATGAATACACCCGGGCTGCCCACGAATCGTGTGCTGCGCCCGCGTGGCGAGGTCCTGCCGTTCATGGTACCGGCGACGGAAGTTGACACCGGAGTGCTGCCAGCCCCACGCGTCAGGGCGACGCCTCGGGTGGCGGTGGATGAGACGCGGCGCACTCTGGCGTTGCAGGCGCCGACCAAAGCGCGCGTCGAGGCGCTCAATTTCTACTACGGCGATCTGCGCGCACTCAAGAACCTGAACTTCGAGATCCGCGAGCACCAGGTCACGGCGCTGATCGGTCCCTCCGGCTGTGGCAAGAGCACCCTGTTGCGCTGCTTTAACCGCATGCACGACCAGCAGTGCGGTACGCGCTACGAGGGGCGCATCCTGCTCTATCCCGACGATATCAATCTGGTGGCGAGCGAAGTCGATCCGATCGAAGTGCGCATGCGCATCGGCATGGTGTTCCAGAAGCCCAATCCCTTTCCAAAATCGATCTTCGAGAATGTGGCCTACGGCTTGCGCGTGCGCGGCGTGCAATCGCGTCTGCAGCTGACCGAAGAGGTGGAGCGTGCGCTGCGCGCGGCGGCCCTGTGGGATGAAGTGAAGGACCGGCTTGACAGCTCGGGAGTTTCACTCTCGGGTGGCCAGCAGCAGCGCCTGTGCATCGCGCGCGCACTGGCGACCGAGCCGGAGATCCTGCTGTTCGACGAGCCCACCTCCGCCCTCGATCCGATTGCCACCGCCCGCATTGAGGAGCTCATCACCGGCCTGCGCGAGCGCGTCACGGTCATTATCGTCACGCACAACATGCAGCAGGCCGCGCGCGTTTCGGATTTCACCGCCTTCCTGTACCTGGGCGAACTGATCGAGTTCGACCAGACCAGCACAATCTTCACCAATCCGGCCAAGAAAGCGACCGAAGACTACATCACCGGTCGCTACGGGTAAGAACCGCCCTGGCCGCGCCCGGGCGCGGCGCGAGCGCCTCAGTCCATCCGCAGGAGCTCGTTGATCGAGGTCTTGGCGCGCGTCTGCGCGTCCACGCGCTTCACGATCACGGCGCAATAGAGCGAGTGGGTGCCGTCCTGCGCCGGGAGGCTCCCGGATACCACGACCGAACCGGGGGGCACGTGACCCTGCAGAATCTGCCCGGTGGCGCGATCGAGAATGCGGGTGCTCTGGCCGATGAATACACCCATGGAGATCACCGAGCCCTCGCCCACGACGACGCCTTCGACCACTTCCGAGCGGGCGCCGATGAAGCAGTTGTCCTCTATGATGGTCGGCCCGGCCTGGAGCGGCTCGAGCACCCCGCCGATGCCGACTCCGCCAGAGAGGTGCACGTTCTTGCCAATCTGCGCGCACGAGCCGACGGTGGCCCAGGTGTCGACCATGGTCCCGGAATCAATGTAAGCGCCAATGTTCACGTAGCTGGGCATCAGCACCGCGTTGGGCGCCACGAAGGCACCGCGCCTCACGAGGGCGTGCGGTACCACGCGCACGCCTCCGGCGGCAAGTTCGGCGGCACTGGATTGCGCGTACTTGAGCGGCACCTTGTCGTAGAAGCGGGTGTAGCCGGCCTCGAGCAGCTGATTTTCGTGCGTGCGGAAGTACAGCAGCACGGCTTTCTTCAGCCATTCGTTGACCTGCCATCGACCGCCCCTAAGCTCGGCAACGCGTTGCGCGCCGCTATCGAGCAGTCCCACCGTGGCGTCGATCGCGGCGGCCAGACCGGCATCGACGTTGGCTGGGCTGAGGGCGTGGCGCTGCTCGTAGGCCGCCTCGATGATCGGTCGCAGGGTCTGCGGGTTCACGCTGCTCACGCGTGCTGGTGCTGGCTCAAGGCGTCAAGGAGGCGGGTACGGAGCCGCTCGGCCGCGGCCTCGGCGAGCGGACGGCTGGTGCGATCGGTGATGTAGAACACATCCTCGGCACGCTCGCCCATGGTGCCGATCTTGGCCGTGCCCAGATCGACGTGCTCTTCCCACAGCACCTTGCCCACGTCGCACAGCAGTCCCGGGCGGTCGCCGGCAACAAGTTCGAGCACGGAGCGGGCGTTGCGTTCATCGACGCTGATCGAGATCTGGGTGGGCGTCCTGAACACGCGCAGCTGGCGCGGCGAGCGGCGCATGACCGTCAACGGCGCCTCGTCGGGCCGCTTGAGCGAGGTCCACAGGGCGCCGCGAATTTCGGCGAGCCGCTCCTCATCGGCGATCATCGTGCCGTCTTCTTCGAGCACGTGGTAGGTGTCGAGCGAGTAACCGTTACCGACCGCGGTGATGCGCGCATCGACGATGTTGAGGCCGAGCTGGTCGAGCACTGCAGTGGCGCGCGCGAAACTGTGGCGACGGTGCGGCGCGTAGATCAGCACCGCGGTGGTGCCGCTGGCCAGTTGCGCCTCCACGGCGACACGCGCCACCTCGCCGCTCCCGTCCGGGCTGGCCAGCACCCGGGTGTGGTGGGCAATCTCTTCGGGCGTGTAGCGCAGAAAATAGGTTTCCGGCAACCGGGCCCAGGCCGCGTCAATCTCCTCCTGCGCGACGCCCGATTGCCCCAGCAGCGCGCGCGCGCCGGACTGGTTTTCGCGGACCAGCTCTTCCTTGTCGACCGGCGTCTCCAGCCCGCGGCGCAGGGCGCGGCGCGTCTTCTCGTACAGGTCGTGAAACAGCATGGACTTCCAGGAGTTCCACAGCTTCGGATTGGTGCCGCGTACATCCGCACAGGTGAGCACGTACAGATAATCGAGGTGTGTCTCATCCCCG
>DATFUG010000104.1:0-8866 GCA_035261025.1 Steroidobacteraceae bacterium
AGATCGTCCGTGACGTAGTGCGCAGTCGCGCCGATCAGCTTCACGCCCCGCTCATAGGCCTGATGATAGGGCTTCGCGCCTTTGAAGCCCGGCAGGAAGGAGTGATGGATGTTGATGGCGCGGCCGCGCAGCTGCCCGCACAGTTCGTTGGAGAGGATCTGCATGTAGCGGGCGAGCACCACGAGTTCCGTGCGGGTCGATTCGATCAGCTCGAGCAGGCGCCGCTCCTGCTCCGCCTTGGTGGTTGGCGTGACGGGCAGGTGAAAAAAAGGGATGCGATGCTGCGCCGCCGCCGGCTGCAACGTCACGTGATTCGAGACGATGGCGACGATGTCCATCCTCAGCTCTCCAATGCGGTGGCGATAGAGCAGGTCCTCCAGGCAGTGATCGAAATTTGACACCATCAGCAGCACCCGCATGCGCTCGCTGGAGTCGTGGATACGCCAGTCCATTTCATCCGCGCTCGCCACACCGGCAAAGTCACGGCGCAGCGCGAGGAGGTCGACCGGTTCGCCGCTTACCGCGCAAAAGGTGGCGCGCACGAAGAAGCGCTGGGAGATCGTATCGTCGAACTGCTGCATCTCCATGATGTACAGGCGCCGGGCCGAGAGAAACCCGGCGATCGCCGCGGTCGTGCCCATGCGGCTCGCGCAGCTGGCGGCGAGCACCAGCGGGTGATCGGTATCGAAGCTCAAGCGCGCTGCTCCTTAGGTGGGCCGGCAGTTATTGTCAGGACTGCAGGGCGGGCCGATTGTCAGAATGCGACGGGTTTCTGCTTGCCACCTGCCGCCACCCGAGCGGGCCGGCGCCTCAGCGCAAACAGCGCCGGCATCGATAAGAAGCATTGACCTAGCGATAAAATGCGTTTCAGGGTCCTCGCCGGGACATGTCGCGTGATGGTAAGTTGAGGTCGCCAAGGCGCCACCGTCTTAAGGGTAGGGGCCGTACCATGACGGATACGGCGCAATCCGCCCCGAGTCGGGGGCCTGGCGTGGGTAGAGCTGTCTTCCGGGAGTCAACCGATGGGCGAGGAATCGACCGAAACATTTGACCTCAACACCCTGAACGATCAGGAGTTGACCGAGCAGGTGCACGACGACCTGTACAACGGCCTCAGGGAAGAGATCGTCGCCGCCACCAATATTTTTCTGGGGCGCGGCTGGGCGCCCGACAAGGTGCTGAACGACGCCCTGGTCGAGGGGATGCGCATCGTCGGTATCGACTTCAGGGACGGCATCCTGTTCGTCCCCGAGGTGCTGCTCGCGGCCAATGCCATGAAGGCGGGTATGGAGATCCTGCGCCCGCTCCTAGCCGAGACCGGTGCCGAGCCGATCGGCAAGGTGGTCATCGGCACGGTGAAGGGAGACATCCACGACATCGGCAAGAACCTGGTGTCGATGATGCTAGAAGGGGCCGGGTTCGAAGTAATCAATCTCGGGATCAACAATCCGGTGGAGAATTATCTGGCCGCGCTCGAGGAGCACAAGCCCGACATTCTCGGCATGTCGGCCCTGCTCACGACCACCATGCCCTATATGAAAGTGGTCATCGACACGCTCAAGCAGAAAGGGTTGCGCGACAAGTACATCGTCATGGTCGGAGGCGCGCCGCTGAACGACGACTTTGCCAAGGCGATCGGAGCCGATGCCTATTGCCGCGATGCTGCCATCGCGGTCGAGACGGCGAAGACGCTGATCGCGGCGCGGCGCGCTGCGGCGCACTGACGCGGATGGCTGAGGGTCCCGAACCGCTGCTGGTCATCGCCTGCGGAGCCCTGGCCCGGGAGATCGTGGCCCTCAAGCGCCTGAACGGCTGGTCGGACATGGCGGTCGAATGCCTGCCGCCCGAACTGCACAACCGCCCGGAGCGGATCCCAGGTGCGGTGCAGGCGGCGATTCGCGCGGCGCGCGGGCGCTACGAGCGCATCTTCGTCGCCTACGCGGATTGCGGTACCGGCGGCATGCTCGATGCGATGCTCGCCTCCGAAGGCATCGCGCGCCTGCCCGGTGCGCATTGCTACGAATTCTTCGCCACTTCCGCGGCCTTTGCCGAGCTCAGCAATGCCGAGCCGGGCACCTTTTACCTGACCGATTTCCTGGTCCGGCACTTCGAGCGGCTCGTCATCGAGGGGCTGGGGTTGGACCGCCATCCGGAGCTGCTGCCGGAATACTTTCGCAACTACCGGCGCCTCGTCTATCTGGTGCAGTCGGCCGATGCAGCGCTCAGCGCAGCCGCCCGGGCGGCCGCGCAGCGGCTTGGATTGGCGTACGAAGAGCGTCACACCGGGTACGGTGAGCTGGCGAGTACGCTCGGCCAGGTCGCCACCGTTGCCGTTGCGTCGATCGGGCAACGCAAGGAGACGGCGGCGTGGCGTCATTGATCATCATCTCCTGGCGTGACATTCCCGCGCAGGTCATCGTCATGCGTGGGCGGGAGCGGGCCAAGGTCCAGCTGTCCGCGCGCTTCCAGGAGGCCGTCGATCGCGCGGCGATGCGCGCCGGCAAGGGCAGTTCGGATGCCTACCTCGCCGACTGGCGGCGCAGCCCACCGCGCAGTTGTGGCGAGAACCTCGAGCAGGAGGCCGCCGCCGCGGCGGCGGAGCTGGAAGCGCGCTACTCCGATGCCGATCTGCAACGCATGATCCGCGCCAAGGGGAACGATGAGCCGCCCGCCGGCGCGCCGGCGGTCAATGCCGGCGAGAGCCCGTCCTGATGTACGCAACGCGGCTCTGGTCGGTGCGGCACGCGCGCGGGCTGGCGCGCTTTTACCAGGGCTTCGAAGTGCTGCTCGTGAAGCTGGCGCCGCTGTGGCGCCTGCTCGGTTACCGGCGGCTCGAGCGGCCCGTGGCCGCCGTCGAGCGCGTGGTGAAGGGCCTGCTCTTTGATTGCAGGATGTGCGGCCGTTGCGTGCTGAGCTCGACCGGCATGTCCTGTCCGATGAACTGCCCCAAGCAGCTGCGCAACGGTCCCTGTGGCGGCGTGCGCGCCGATGGTCACTGCGAAGTGCGGCCGGAGATGCGCTGTGTATGGATGGAAGCCTTTGCCGGGGCCGAGCGCATTCCGGGCGGCCTGGATGCCATCCGTGTCGTGCAGGGACCGGTGGATCGGCGGCTCGAGGGCTCGTCCTCCTGGCTGCGCGTGGCGCGCGAGAAGTCGGAAGCACCGCAGTGAAGTTCGAAGACGAGCCCGTACCGGGTTATCCGTTGCCGATCCGGCCCGGCCACACTTCTCCCGGACGCTTCGAGCGCGTGCTGCGGGCCGGGGCCTTTGCCGTCACGGCGGAGCTGGCGCCGCCCGATTCGGCCGATCCGGAAGACGTTTACCGGCGTGCCCGGGTGTTCGAGGGCTATGTCGATGCGATCAACGCGACGGACGGGAGCGGCGCCAACTGCCACATGTCGAGCCTGGCGGTCTGCGCGCTGCTCACCCGCATCGGTCACGCGCCGGTGATGCAGATTTCCTGCCGTGACCGCAATCGCATCGCCATCCAGGGCGACATACTCGGTGGTGCGGCGATGGGCGTGTGCAACATGCTGTGCCTCACCGGCGATGGCGTGCAGGCCGGCGATCACCCGCAGGCCATGCCGGTCTTCGATCTCGACGCCATCTCGCTCCTCAACATCGCGTGCAACCTGCGTGATCACCATCGCTTCGAGAGCGGGCGGAAAATCAGCTACGCCCCGCGGGTGCTGCTCGGCGCGGCGGAGAATCCGGTCGCGCCGCCGGCCGAACACCGCGCGCTCCGTCTGGCCAAGAAGGTCGCCGCGGGCGCGCAGTTCATCCAGACCCAGTACTGCTTCGATCTTGCGCGCCTGCGGGTCTTCATGCGCGCCGTCGAAGACCTGGGAGTGCTCGAGCACGCCTTCATACTGGTCGGCGTGGGCCCCTTGCGCTCGGCGAAGGCCGCCGAATGGATGCGAACGCACGTGCCGGGCATGCACGTGCCGGATCAGATCATCGCGCGGCTCGCGGGCGCGAGCGACCAGGCCCGCGAGGGACGGAACCTGTGCGTCGAACTTATCCAGGAGCTGCACACGATCAAGGGTGTGAGCGGCGTGCACGTGATGGCCTACCGCCAGGAAGAGTCGGTCGCGGAGGTCATCGATCGGTCGGGAGTTCTCGCCGGCCGGCGCCCCTGGCGACCGGAGGCTGCGCAATTCGAGTCGTTGGGCAGGAAAACATCATGACAGACACCATTATCAGTTCGGCGACGCGCGAGGTGGTGATCGGATTCGATCGTCCCTTCGTCATCATCGGCGAACGCATCAATCCCACCGGCCGCAAGATTCTGGCGGCCGAGATGTCGGCAGGCGATTTCAGCCGCGTCGCGGCCGATGCGCTCGCGCAGGTCGAGGCCGGGGCGCACATGCTGGACGTGAACGCCGGAATCCCGCTGGTCGATGAGCCGGCGATCCTCGCGCGGGCCGTGCAACTGGTGCAATCCATCACCGACGTCCCGCTGTCCATCGATTCCTCGATCGTGGCCGCGCTTGCCGCGGGCCTGGCGGTCTACAAGGGCAAGCCGCTCATCAATTCAGTCACCGGTGAAGAGGAACGGCTCGAAGCCGTGCTGCCGCTGGTGAAGAAATATGGCGCGGCCGTGGTCGCGATCTCCAATGACGAAACGGGGATCTCCGAGGATCCGGACGTGCGCTTCGAAGTTGCCAAGAAAATTGTGCACCGCGCCCAGGATCATGGCATTCCGGTCTCGGACGTGATCGTCGATCCGCTGGTCATGCCGATCGGAGCGATCAACAAGGCCGGCGTGCAGGTGATGCGCCTGGTGCGACGGCTCCAGCATGAACTGAAGGTCAACTCGACCTGCGGCGCCTCGAACGTCAGCTTCGGCCTGCCGGGTCGCGATGGCATCAACAGCGCCTTTCTCACCATGGCGATCGCCAATGGCCTGACCTCGGCGATTACCAATCCGTTGCACGGCGACATCGTTCGCGCCTGCATGGGGGCCGACGTCATGATGGGCCACGACCCGGATTGCGCCAACTGGATCCGCAAATTCCGTGAGAGCGCGCCGCCGCCCACCGGTGCGCCCGGAGAAATGCGCGGCCTGCGCAAAGGCGGTCACCGGCGCCGTCCCGCGGCTCCGGGCTGAGACTCTGCCTTGAACACGGGCGATCGCCTGGTCGTCTTTACGCCTTCCGGCAAGCGCGGCCGCTTTGCCGTCGGCACGCCGCTCCTGACGGCGGCGCGCAGCCTCGGAGTCGATATCGATTCCGTGTGCGGCGGCAGGGCCATGTGCGGCCGCTGCCAGGTGCTGGTGGCTGAAGGCGAATTCGCCAAGCACGGGGTCCAGTCCAGTGCCGCCAGCCTCTCGGGCGTCTCCGAAGCCGAGCGCAAATACGCCGCGCGAGCGGGCCTGAGCGCCGGGCGGCGCCTTTCCTGCCAGGCGCGGGTCGAAGCGGATGTCGTCGTCGATGTGCCGCCCTCGAGCCAGGTGCACCGCCAGGTGGTGCGCAAGGCCGCCGAAGCGCGCGACATCGAACTGTATCCGGTGGTGCGATTGCACTTCGTCGAAGTGGCACAGCCGGACATGCACGACCCTTCGGGCGACCTGCGCCGTCTCGAGGCCGCGCTGCTGCGGGAGTGGGAGCTGTCGAACCTGGAGTGCGATCTCGCAGTTCTGCAACAGCTGCAGGCCGCGCTGCGCCAGGGAGACTGGAAAGTCACGGTCGCGGTGCACGATGGCGCGCGCATCATCGCCGTGTGGCCCGGGTTCCACGAGCAGGTCTACGGGCTCGCGGTCGATGTGGGGTCCACGACCATCGCGGCGCACCTGTGCAACCTGGCCAATGGCGAGGTCGTGGCTTCGGCGGGCGTGATGAACCCGCAGATCCGCTTCGGCGAGGATCTCATGAGCCGGGTTTCCTACGCCATGATGAATCCGGGCGGGGCGGTGCAGATGACGCAGGCTGTGCGCCAGGCCCTCACTGAGCTGGCCGCCGAAGTCGCGCGCGCCGCCGGTATCACCCCAGAACTGATTCTCGAGGCGACCGTGGTCGGGAATCCGATCATGCACCACCTGGTGCTGGGGATCGATCCGGTGGAGCTGGGCGGAGCGCCGTTCGCGCTCGCGATCGATCGTGCCCTGACCGTGACGGCCGCCGAGATCGGCGTGTCGCTGCATTCGAACGCGCGCGTCTATTTTCTGCCCTGCATCGCCGGACACGTGGGCGCGGACACGGCCGGTGTGATGCTCGCCGAGCGGCCCGACATGTCCGAGCAGATGACGCTGCTGGTCGACGTGGGCACCAATGCCGAGATCGTGCTCGGGAACCGCCAGCGTCTGCTCGCCTGCTCGAGCCCGACCGGACCGGCCTTCGAAGGCGCGCAGATCAGCTGCGGCCAGCGTGCGGCGCCCGGGGCCATCGAGCGCGTGCGTATCGATCGGCAGACGCTCGAACCCCGCTTCAAGGTGATCGGCTCGGACCTGTGGTCCGACGATCCGGCCTTCGCCGCGGTCGCCGCCACGACGGGCGTCACCGGGGTGTGCGGCTCGGGCATCATCGAGGTGCTGGCGGAACTGTATCTTGCCGGGGTCATCACGCAGGACGGTGTCATCGATGGCGCGATGGCGGCACGCAGCCCGCGCATCGTTGCGCATGGCAGGACCTACGCCTACGTGCTGCACGAGGGCACGCAGCTGCTGCGCATCACGCAAAATGACGTGCGCGCGATTCAGCTGGCCAAGGCGGCCCTGTACGCGGGCATCCGGCTGCTCATGGACCGGCACGGGATCGACACGGTCGATCGCATCCGGCTTGCGGGCGCCTTTGGCAGCCATATCGACGTCAAATATGCCACCGTACTCGGCATGATCCCGGACTGCGATCTGGCGCACGTGACCTCGGCGGGCAATGCGGCGGGAACGGGAGCGCGCATCGCGCTGCTCGACGCGCGCTCGCGCACGCTCATCGAGGAGCTCGTGGGCCGGGTGGAGAAGATCGAGACCGCGATCGAACCGCAGTTCCAGGCACACTTCGTCGATGCGATGGCGATTCCGCACAAGACCGCGCAGTACCCGCACCTTCGCAAAGTGCTCGAGCTGCCTCCCGTGAAGATCGCCGTCAGCCCGGGGGCGAATCGCGAGGGCCGCGGCCGGCGGCCGGCCAAGCCCTAGACGTTGGAGTCCGGGAACGCCGCCTTGCGTCGAGCGATGTAGTCGCACAGGGCTTCATCGACGGCCACATCGAGCGGCGGGGCTTCATACTCGGCGAGCTGCTTCTTCCACAGCGCGTTGGCGCGCGTCGCCATGTCCTTCGAGCCCTCAGCCTGCCACTGCTCGAAGCTGTTGTTGTCCGCCAGCGGCGAGCGGTAGAACGCGTTCTCGAAATTCGCCTGGGTGTGGGCGCAACCGAGGAAGTGCTTGCCCGGGCCCACTTCGCGTATCGCCTCCAGCGCCTGGCCATTCTCGGACAGATCGACGCCCGCGAGCAGGGTGTGCATCATGCCGGCCTGGTCGGCGTCCATGACGAACTTTTCATAGCCCATTGCCAGGCCGCCTTCCAGCCAGCCGGCGGTGTGCAGTACGAAATTAACGCCTGCCAGGCAGGTGGGCACCAGCGTCTGCGCGGATTCAAACGCCGCCTGCGCGTCGGGGAGCTTCGAGGCACAAAGGCCTCCGCCGGAGCGGAACGGTACGCGCAGGCGCCGCGCCAGCGCCGCCATGATGTACAGCACCAGGGCCGGCTCCGGCGTGCCGAAGGTCGGCGCACCGGACTGCATCGAGATGGAAGAAGCAAAGCTCCCGAATACGATCGGCGCGCCCGGATTGAGCAGCTGCGTGAAGGCCATCCCGGCCAGGGCTTCGGCGAGCGTCTGGGCCGCGGTGCCGGCCACGGTCACCGGCGACATGGCTCCGGCGAGGATAAAGGGCGTGACGATGACCGCCTGATTGGCGCGCGTGTACACCTTGAGCGCACCCAGCATCGTGGAATCGTAGGTCATCGGGGAATTGACGTTGATCAGGCTCACCAGCAGCGTCTTGGGCCGGCCGGTCTCCGCATCGACCAGATCGCCACCGAAGGCGATCTTCGCCAGCTCGACGCTGTCGGCCGCACGCTCCGGATGCGTGACCGAGCCCATGAAGGCTTTGTCGCTGTACTTGATGTGGGAGTACACCATGTCCAGATGGCGCTTGTTGACCGGGAGGTCGACCGGTTCGCAGATCGTGCCTCCGGAATGGTGGAGCGATGGGGCGATGTAGGCGAGTTTGACGAAGTTGCGGAAGTCCTCGATCCGGGCGTAGCGACGTCCCTCGTCGAGATTGTGTATGAAGGGCGACCCGTAGGCCGGCGCGAACACCGTGTTCGGCCCGCCGATGCGCACGCTGCGGGCGCTGTTGCGCGCCTGCTGCACGAATTCCCTCGGCGCCGTCTTCTGCACCAGCTCGCGGCACATGCCGCGCGGGAAGCGCACCAGCTCATCGTGAACTTCAGCGCCGGCCTTGCGCCAGATGTCGATCGCCTCCGGGTCGCCCAGGAACTTGATGCCGATCTCGGCGAGGATGGTGTCGGCATTGCGCTCGATGAGCGCCAGGCCGTCCTCATTCAGGACCTCGTAACAGGGCAGGGCCCGGGTGATGTAGGGGATCGAGGCGACGGCCCGTGCCGCGCGCGCGGCGCGCTTGGCGTCGCGCCCGCTCGGGCGGGCACGATGGGCGGGAATCGCTTGCGGCTCTGTCATGGCGAAAGTGGCCTCGGTGCCGGGCTGCCAGTATGGTCAGCGCGCCGCCGCCACGCTGATCAAATTGCGGCGTCGGCTTGCCCCGGCGCGTCATCGCGACCCCACTGATCCATATGATTTAACAGGTCCCGGAGGTGCATGCTAGGCTCGCCCGGCCTTAGCTGAGC
>DATFUG010000105.1:0-2464 GCA_035261025.1 Steroidobacteraceae bacterium
AAAAAATGCCCCGGCAAGCCGGGGCATTGAAAGAGCGGACTTACCAGAGGGAAGTAAAGTCCGCCAGGGGATGGGTTACTGCAGCCAGGACCAGTCGAGGATCCTGATCTCCTCGGCGTCCAGATCCATGCTGCCCGCCAGCACCTGCGAGAGCTCCCGCTCCTCCGCACGCTGACTCAGGGGCCGCGTCAATTCGACGATGCCACTCCACTCACCGGCCTGCGCCACGCTGGGCGACTCGGCGATAAAATGAGCGTAGTACCGGCTAGCCATGGACCTGAGCCTACGACGCGGGATCGGCCCGAAGCTGTGAGCCGCCGCACATAAAGCGCCCCCCGGAGCACCGCTTGAGCCGCTACCGCCCACCACCACCACAAAGTTCGAAATACATCACACCCGCGGGAGAGCGGCGGCTGCGGGCCGAGCTCGACCGCCTGTGGCGGGAGGAGCGGCCGCGCGTCACCCAGGCGGTGGCGGCGGCGGCGGCACAGGGGGATCGCTCGGAAAACGCGGAGTACACCTACGGCAAGCGCCGGCTGCGGGAAATCGACGCGCGCGTGCGCCACCTGCGCAAGCGTCTCGAGGGCATGGTGGTGGTGAATCAGGCGCCGAGCGATCTGCGCCGGGTCTTCTTTGGCGCCCGCGTCACGCTGGAAACGCCCACGGGCGAGAGCCGCGTTTACCGCATCGTGGGCCCGGACGAGTTCGACCAGGAACCGGGCGGGATCAGCATGGACGCCCCGCTCGCCCGCGCACTGCTGGGCAAGGCGCTCGAGGCTGAGGTGACCGTGAGCCTGCCCACCGGGAACGAAGCCTACCGGATTGCCGAGATCACCTATCCGCCAGCTGACTCGTAGGGTGCGGTTGCAACGGGGCAATCTCCTTACTATGATCAATAATGTAAGGAATATGGAGATTGCCATGACCACCGAGGCCACGCTGACGAGCAAAGGACAGACGACTATTCCCAAGCAGATTCGGGACCGCCTCGACATGAAAGCGGGCGACCGGATGACCTTTACCCTGATGCCGGACGGCGTCGTCTTGATGCGCGTCAAGAGCAGGCATGTTGCTGAACTTGCTGGCCTTCTGCACAAGAAGGGCCGAAAGCCCTTGCCGATTGAGCAGCTGTCGCGTTGATGATCGGCGTCGATACCAACGTGCTGGTTCGCTATCTGGTGAGGGACGATCAGTCACAGTTTGAGCGCGCGCGCAAACTGATCAGCCGTAAGACCGGTGCCGGCGAGAAGGTCCTGGTCAGCCCGCTGGTGCTGCTGGAGACCGAGTGGGTGCTGCGGAGCCGGTACGCGGTCCCGAAGGCGGATATTGTCGGTGCCTTCTCTGCATTGCTGGACGCCGCCGAAGTCTACTTCGAAAATGAGTCGTCCGTCGAAGCAGCGCTCTACACGTGGAAGGACTCGGTCGCGGAGTTCGCTGACTGCCTGATCGCAGCCCGCCACAGCCGGCTGGGCTGCGGTGCCACGGCGACGTTTGACCAGCGGGCCTTGGCGGTGGCCGGGTTTGTTGCCGCCTAACCTCTCGATTTGGCGCCGGACCGCCGTGAATCAGCTGACGCGTACGTTCTTGAACTGCCAGGGATCGGAGGTGTCCAGGTCCTCCGGGAACAGCCGCTCCCGGTCCGACAGGGGTGTCCAGTCGGTGTACTGCCCGATGACCGGCCCGAGGTAGGGCATGCAGATCTCGAGGCACCGGCGGTAGTCCATTTCGTCGGGTTCGACGATGCCGCGATTCGGGTTCTCCATGGCCCACACCATGCCGGCCAGCACCGACACGGTGACCTGGAGCGTGGTGGCGCTGTTGTGCGGCGCCAGCCGGCGCGCCTCATCGATCCCCAGCTGGGAGCCGTACCAGTAGGCATTTTTCTTGTGGCCCGCGAGCAGCACGCCCAGCTCGTCGATGCCGGTGCTGATATCGTCCATCATGATGCGCTTGCGGTCCTGCATGAGGTAGTTGCGGCCCGCGAATTCGTGGATGGACAGCACGGCATTGTCGGCGGGGTGATAGGCGTAGTGCACGGTCGGCCGGTAAATCGCGGCCGGGTCGCTCTGCGAGGTGAAATAGTCGGCGATCGAAATCGCCTCGCCGTGCGTGATCAGAAAACCGTGGTAGGGCCCCGCATTCGGCGCCCAACTGCGCACCTTGGTCGCCACCCCCGGCTGCATGATGTAGATGGCCGCACCGCTCCCGGCCTCGTGGCGCTTGCCGTCCCGCGGGAAGTTGCGCTCATGCGAGCCCCAGCCGAGCTCGGCGGGCTGCGATCCCTCCGACACGAACCCGTCCACCGACCAGGTGTTGACGAACTCATTGGGCTCCTTCGGGATCGAGGACACCTGGGTATCGCGCTCGGCGATATGGACGACGCGCACGTCGAGGCGCCGCGCCAGATCCGCCCAGTCCTCGCGCGAGTGCATCTTGCCCGCGTCCACCTTCAGGTCGGCGGCGA
>DATFUG010000106.1:0-5174 GCA_035261025.1 Steroidobacteraceae bacterium
CGCCGGCTCGGACGGTTCTCCAATTTCGCGATCTCGTTCTCGATCATCTGCATCCTTGCCGGCGGCATCAATTCGCTGGCGCAGGTCACGGCCGGTGGCGGCGGCGCGGCGATCGGCTTGGGCTGGCCGCTCGGCGTGCTCCTCTCCGGCGTGTTTGGTCTGGCGATGGCGCAGATCGCCTCGGCCTACCCGACCGCGGGCGGCCTGTATCACTGGGGCTCGATACTCGGCAACCGCTTCACCGGCTGGCTGACCGCCTGGTTCAACCTGCTGGGCCTGGTGACGGTGCTCGGCTCGATCAACGTGGGCGCCTACTACTTCTTCCTCGGGGCCTTTGGGCCCTCGCTCGGCATGCTCGACACGACGGGCGTGCGCATCGTCTTCATCGCCGCCGTCACCAGCGGCCAGGCGCTGATCAATCACTACGGCATTGGCCTGACGGCCAGGCTGACCGATTTCTCCGGCTACCTGATCTTTGGCGGATCGATATTGCTGACCGTGGTCTGCCTGGTCTATGCGCCAGGTCTCCACTGGTCGCGCCTGTGGACATTTGCAAATTACTCCGGGATGCCCGCGGGCCCCGCGGCGGTCTGGCCGCACGTGTCGGGAACCTGGGTGTTCCTGCTGGGCCTGCTGCTGCCGCTCTACACCATCACGGGCTATGACGCCTCGGCGCACACTTCCGAGGAAACCCGGAACGCGGCGCTGTCCGCACCGAGGGGCATCGTCTCCTCGATCCTCTGGTCGGGCGTGTTCGGCTATCTGTTCCTCTGCGCCTTCGTGCTGATGATCCCCGACATGGACGACGCGGCGCGCCAGGGCTGGAACGTGTTCTTCTGGGCCATGGACAGGCAGGTACCGGGGATGCTAAACGCCTTCACCTGCGCCGTGATTTTCCTGGCGCAGGTCCTGTGCGGGCTGGCCACCGTGACCTCGCTGTCGCGCATGATGTACGCCTTCTCGCGCGACGGCGGCCTGCCTTTCTCCCGCACGCTCGCCAGGGTGTCCCCGCGCCATCGCACTCCCAATGCCTCGATCTGGGCGGGCTCGGTGCTGTCGGTGCTGTTCGTGTGGGCCTCCTCGGTGATTTCGATCGGCGACACGCCGGTGTATTCCATCGTCGTCTCCTGCACCGTGATCTTCCTGTTCTTCTCCTTCATCATTCCGATCACCCTCGGCCTGTTCGCCTACGGCGGGCGGAAGTGGCCGAAGATGGGACCGTGGAATGTCGGCCGGGGCGGCTATTCGCTGTTTGCGCTGCTGTCGATCGCGGCCATGGTGCTGCTGTTCGTCATCGGCGTGCACCCCCCCAATGATCCAGCCCGATGGGTGACGCTTGGGTTTCTGGTACTGACGGCGATCGTGTGGTTCGCCTTTGAAAATCGCCGCTTCAGGGGCCCGCCCATCGGCGAGGCGATTGCCAGGCGCGAGGCCGAGATTGCGGCCGCCGAGGCGGCGCTCAACACCGCGGCGCTGTAGCGGCTGGCACGGGGCGCCGGGGCTGCGCCGCTTTTTTTCGGCTATGCTCCGCCGGTGCGCATCGACTTCACCAAAATGCACGCGCTGGGGAACGATTTCATGATCCTCGAGGCGCCGCCCGGCGGCGTCCTGCCGAACCGCGCACAGTGGCGCGCCCTGGCGGACCGGCATACAGGAGTCGGCTTCGACCAGGCACTGGTGCTCGAGCCGCCGCGCTCGGCGGGCAGCCATACCTATTACCGCATCTACAACGCGGACGGTTCGGAGGCCGGGCAATGCGGCAATGGCGCGCGCTGCATCGCACGCTACCTGCGCATGCGCGAGCGGGACGCCCCCGCGACGCTGCGCATGGGCAGTGCCGGCGGTGAGATCGAGGCCAGGGTGCTCGCTGACGGGCAGGTGGCGGTCGATCTGGGCGCTCCGGAGTTCGAGCCCGCCGGGGTGCCGTTCCTGGCGCCCACGAGGGAGGCGACCTATTCCATGGAAGTGGCGGGCGAGAACATCGAGTTTGGTGCCGTATCGATGGGCAATCCGCACGCGGTATTGCGTGTTGCGGCAGTCGAGAACGCCGACGTCAGCGGGATCGGGGCCGCCCTCCAGGCACATCCGCGCTTTCCGCAGCAGGTGAACGTCGGATTCATGCAGATTGTCGACAGCGCGCATATCCGCCTGCGCGTGTACGAGCGCGGCGTGGGCGAAACGCGCGCCTGCGGTACCGGCGCCTGCGCCGCCGTCGTGGTCGGACGCAACCTCGGAGTGCTCGGCGCCGAAGTCGAAGTGCATGTTCCGGGGGGCCGGCTCGGCGTACACTGGGGCGGGCCGGGCCAGCACGCCTGGCTGACCGGTCCAGCCGAAGTCGCCTTTACGGGTCACGCCGAGTTCTGAATCAGGCCAGCACTGCCAGGGGAATCGACACGATGACGAGCCATACCGCGCAGGACCTCAGCGCCGCGAGTCTCGACGAGCAGGTCATCACGCAGTACCTGCAGCAGCATCCCGACCTCTTCGATCGCCATCCGCAACTGCTCACGCGCCTGCGCCTGACGCACCCGCGCAGCGGCGCGACGGTCTCGCTGATCGAGCGGCAGGTGGACGTGCTGCGCGAGCGGCACGCCGCACTCGAGCAGCAACTGGCGGATTTCGTGCGCGTGGCACGCGCCAACGAAGCACTGGCCGAAAAGATTCACCGTTTCACGCGCCGCCTGGTCGCCACCAGCACGCGCGCGGCCGCGCTGGCGCAGATCGAGGCCAGCCTGCGCGAGGATTTCGACGCCTACCACGCCGTGCTGGTGCTGCGGGGCGCCGCTCCGACCGATGTGGCGGGCCGGTTCCTGCGCCAGGTGGCCGCCGATGACACCGTGTTCGCGAGTTTCGAATCGCTGTTTACCAGCGGACGTCCGCGCTGCGGCCAGGTGCGTGACACCCAGCGCGATTTCCTGTTCGGCAGCGAGGCGGCCGGTATCGGTTCGGTGGCCCTGATCCCGCTCACGGCACTCAAGCCGCCCGGTCTGCTGGCGCTCGGGAGCCTGGACCGTGAGCGCTTTCACCCCGGCATGAGCACCGAGTTTCTCTCGCGCATGGGCGAGCTGATCGCGGATTCACTCACCCGCCCTTGAGGGCGCGACAGCCGATGGGCGCTGCAGCCGCCTGGATAGAGCGCTTTGAGCGTCACCTCGCCACCGAGCGGCGGCTCTCGCCGCACACGGTGTCCGCCTACCGGCGTGAACTGGCGGCCTTTGCCAAGTGGTGCGCGCGCGTCGGCGTGGCGGACTGGGCGCGACTCGACGGCCAGCACATCCGCACTTTCGCCGCGCGCAGCCATGCGGCCGGGCTCAAGCCCCGCAGCGTGCAGCGGCGCCTCTCGGCGCTGCGCACCTTCTTTGCGTTCCTGATGCGCGAGGGGCTCCTGCAGCACAATCCGGCACTCGACATCCGCGCGCCCAAGGCGGGACGGCGCCTGCCCCACGCGCTGGACGTCGACCAGATGGGTAGACTCCTGTCCATGCCGGCCACCGGGCCGCAGGGACAGCGCGACCTGGCGATGATGGAGCTGCTGTATTCCTCGGGTCTGCGGCTCGCCGAGTTGGTGGGACTGAACCTCAGCGATCTGGACCTGGCAGATCGCACCGTGCGCGTGCTCGGCAAGGGCAGCAAGGCGCGCATCATGCCCGTGGGCCGCCACGCCATCACCGCCCTGAAAGGCTGGCTCCGCTCACGCGTGGCGCTGGCGCCCGCGGGGGAAACCGCGGTGTTCCTGAGTCTCCGCGGCCGGCGCATCGGCGCACGCGCCGTGCAGCTGATCGTAGCGCGGCGCGCCCGCGCCCAGGGCCTGCCCATGGGCGTACACCCCCACCTGTTCCGCCACTCCTTCGCCACCCACCTGCTCGAATCGAGCCGCGACCTGCGGGCCGTGCAGGAACTGCTGGGCCACGCCAGCATCAGCACCACCCAGGTCTATACCCACCTTGATTTTCAGCACCTCGCCCGCATTTACGAGAGTTCACATCCGCGTGCGCGCCGGCGCAGCTAACCGCCTGAACGGCAAGGGCCCGAGCCAATGAGTCAGAGCTTCGATCCACACGCCACGACCATCCTGGCGGTGCGCCGCAACGGCGCGATCGCCCTGGGGGGCGACGGCCAGGTGACGCTGGGCAATACCGTCATGAAGGCCAACGCCCGCAAGGTGCGGCGTCTCGCCAACGGCAAGGTCGTGGCAGGCTTCGCTGGCGGCACGGCGGACGCCTTCACGCTGTTCGAACGCTTCGAGGGCAAGCTGGAGAAATTCGGCAACCTGACGCGCGCGGCCATCGAACTGGCCAAGGACTGGCGCGCCGACCGGTACCTGCGCCGGCTCGAAGCGCTCCTGCTGGTCGGCGATCCGGCCAATCTGTTCGTGATTTCCGGCAACGGCGATGTCATCGAACCCGAGCACGATCTGGCCGCGATCGGCTCGGGCGGCCCCTATGCGCAGGCGGCGGCGCTCGCCCTGCTGCAGAATTCGGAGCTCGGGGCGAGCGCGATCGTCGAGCGTGCGCTCAATATCGCCGCCGACATCTGCATCTACACCAATCGCAATCTGGTCATTGAGGAGCTCAACGCGTGACCCCGCAGCAGATCGTCCAGGAGCTGGACAAGCACATCATCGGCCAGGGCGCCGCCAAGCGTTCGGTGGCCATCGCGCTGCGCAACCGCTGGCGGCGCATGCAGGTCGACGAGCCGCTCCGGCAGGAAATCACGCCGAAGAACATCCTGATGATCGGCCCCACCGGTGTCGGCAAGACCGAGATCGCCCGCCGCCTGGCGCGCCTCGCCAACGCACCGTTCGTGAAAGTGGAGGCCACCAAGTTCACCGAAGTCGGCTACGTCGGCCGTGAAGTCGACTCGATCATCAAGGAACTCGCCGAGGTCGCCGTCAAGATGACGCGCGAACAGGAGGTCGCGCGCGTGCGCGAACCGGCCAGCGCCGCCGCGCAGGAACGCGTGCTCGATGCGCTGCTGCCCAAGCCGAAGCTCACCGGATTTTCCACCGATGAGCCCGCCCAGCCGCGCGATGCCGAAACGCGGCAGAAATTCCGCGAGCGGCTGCTGCGCGGCGAGCTCGATGAACGCGAGATCGAGATCGAGCTGCGCACGCTTCCGGCCGGCGTCGAGATCATGGCGCCGCCAGGCATGGAGGAGATGCAGCAGCAGCTGCA
>DATFUG010000107.1:0-8280 GCA_035261025.1 Steroidobacteraceae bacterium
CGCCTGGATCGTGATGGGCACGCTCTGGATGTTTTCCGTGCGCCGCTGCGCCGTCACCACGATTTCTTCGAGGCCACCCGCGCTCGCTGTGGTGGTCGCATCCGCGGCCTTCGCTTGCGGTCCAAATGCGCTCGCGGCGCCAGCGGTGCCCAGCACCGCCAAAACGGCGCGTCGAATGGTGTCGTTAGAGTTCAAGTGGATCTCCCCGATACTTGTTAAATTCAGTTCTGGGGGGGATAGCATCAAGGCAGCCGCAAAGCCCCGGCCTGCTCCCCCCTCTCTCTCCTACTCTACGTGACCTGTGGCGTGGTATCAACGCTCCGCTCACGCTGCACTGCTCTCGCACGCAGCTCTTCCCGCGGCCCGGGCAGCGTAACGCAATCCAGTTAAGGAATTATTGCACTGGGGCGGGCGGTGCCGGGTCGCCCCGCTGGCGCGCCCGAACTGTCTCGCCAGCGCAACTTCGGTACCGGAATGGCATGGCAGCATCTGAAAAAGACATTTGCCTCGTCCACCCGATTGCCTCAACCTGCGATCCATCTCGGGATGGGTCTGGAATCGATGAACCGGGTCATGATCGACCGAAGGTGGTTGCCACTCAATGCCTTGCGAGCCTTCGAAGCCGTCGCCCGGCACGGCAGTTTCACCGCCGCGGCCACGGCCTTGCAGATTTCCCAGAGCGCACTGTCGAGGCACGTCATCGCGCTCGAGTCCATGCTCAACACCCAGCTGTTCGAGCGCCGGCCCCACGCCCTGACGCTCACCGGCGCCGGCCAGCACCTGCTGCCCACCGTCACCAAGGCCTTCGATCGCATTGAATACGCGCTCGAGGAAATCCGTCAGGGACCGGCACCGACGGTGCGTACGCTCCGGGTGCAATTCCCGGCCAGCTTTGCCGTGCAACTCGCCGCCCCGCTGCTGCGCGACTTCCGGCGCCTGAGCCCCGAAGTCGAGATCAACCTCGTCAGTCCCTATGCGGTGGGACCGCCCTCCAGCGACGTCGACATCGCCGTGGTCTACTCCCGCCCGACGATCACGGAACGCGTCAGCGACCTGCTGTGGCCGGTCCGCATGGGCCTGGTGTGCCATCCCGACGTTGCGGCGCGGCATGCGGGCCAGGACCTGGGCGCGTTCATCGGTGCGAATGAGTTAATCCACATGCGCATCGACAACATGCCGCGGCACCACTTCTGGATTCAGTTCCAGCGGCAGGCCAACCTGGGCGCGGTGAATGTCGAGCGGGGCCTGGTGTTCGACACTGAGCTGCTGGCGGTGCAGTACGCCCTGAGCGGGGAGGGTCTGGCGCTGGTGGACCTGAATCTGTTCCGCGCTCACCTGGAGCAGGGACGGCTCGTGGCGCCATTCGATACCACACTTGACGACGGCTTCGGCTATTACCTGGTGACGGATTCCGAGGCGTTGGGCGATCCGGCCATCGCCCTGTTCCGCTCCTGGCTCATCGAGCGCTTTGCGCCCGCCCACCAACCCACCTCTGGAGCAGCTCCGGTATGACCAACCTTGAAACGCGCGCCGCCCGACGCACGGGACGCCGCCGCGGTCCCACCGCCGAGGGCACGGCGCCTGCTCCAGCACGCTCCACCGCTTACCGTCACCTCGAGAATCCCTTCGAGCCGCTGCGGGTGTTTTCCGACGATGAGGTCGGCGCGCTGCACGAGGCCGCGCTGCTCATCCTCGAGACCCACGGCATGAAGGTGCTCTCGGCCGACGCACGGCGCCGCTACCGCGACGGTGGTTCCGAGGTCGATGACGCGACGCAGCTCGTGAAGATTGACCGGGCGCTGGTTGCAAAAGCGCTGGCCAGCGCGCCACGCCATTTTCTCATGCATGCGGCGGACGCGGCGCGCAGCGTGTCCATGGGCGGCCGGCATGTCGCCTTCGCGCCGACTTCCGGGCCGCCCAACATCATGGACACCGCCGGCGGACGCCGCGCCGGTACGCTCGAGGACTTCAACAACCTCATGAAGCTGTGCCAGCACTTCGACGTGATCCAGGTGCTGGGCGGAGCGGTCGAGCCGCAGGACGTGCCCGTGCACCTGCGCCATCTGGAGGTGATGCGCGCGCAGCTGCTGCTGACGGACAAGATACCGTTCATGTTTTCCCGCGGTCACGGCCAGATCGCCGATAATTTCGAGCTGATCCGCATCGCCCATGGCCTCTCCGCCGAGCAGTTCCTGGACCGTCCCAGCTGCTACACCGTCATCAATACCAATTCTCCACTCCAGCTGGACATCCCGATGGCCGATGGCATCGTGGACACGGCGGCCGCCGGCCAGGTGCTGATCATCACGCCCTTCACCCTGGCGGGCGCGATGGCTCCGGTCACGATCGCCGGCGCGCTGACGCTGGCGCACGCCGAAGCGCTCGCGGGCCTGACGCTTGCGCAGATGACGCGGCCGGGCGCGCCGGTCATCTACGGCAGTTTCACTTCGAATGTCGACATGAAATCCGGCTCTCCGGCCTTCGGCACGCCCGAGTACGTCAAGGCCTCCTTCGGCGCCGGCCAGCTCGCGCGCCACCTGGGTCTCCCGTGGCGTTCCTCGAATGCAACGGCATCCAATACGCCGGATGCGCAATCGGCCTATGAAGCGCAAATGAGCCTGTGGGGCGCACTCCTGGGCGGCTGCAATTTCATGCTGCACGCAGCCGGCTGGCTGGAGAGCGGGTTGTCGACGTCGTACGAGAAGTTCATCCTCGACATCGAGATGCTGCAGATGTTCGCGGAAGTCTTTCAGCCCGTGGGTGCGGCCGCGGCCGATATCGCACTCGAGGCCGTGGCCGAAGTGGGCCATGGCGGGCATTTCTTCGGCTGCGCCCACACCATGGAGCGCTACCGCACCGCCTTCTACGCGCCCCTGGTCTCCGACTGGCGCAACTTTGGCACCTGGTTCAACGACGGCGCCCGCACCGCCACGGAGCGTGCGCACCTGCTTTGGAAGGACACGCTGGCGCGCTACGAAGCACCGGCGCGCGATCCTGCCATTGTCGAGGCGCTGAACGCCTACATCGAGCGGCGCACGGCCGAGGGCGGCGCGCCGCCCGTGAGCTAGGCCGTGCGCACGCACGCCAGAGTGGTCGTGATCGGGGGCGGCGTGGTGGGCGCGAGCGTCCTGTACCACCTGACCAAGGCGGGCTGGAAGGATGTGCTGCTGATCGAGCGGGCGGAACTCACTTCCGGGTCGACCTGGCATGCCGCGGGTGGCATGCACACGGTCAACGGCGATCCCAATGTGGCGAAGCTCCAGCAATACACCATCGAGCTGTACAAGGAACTCGAGCGGATTTCCGGGCAGTCCTGCGGCATGCACATCACGGGCGGACTGATGCTCGCAGGCACTGCTGATCGCGTCGACTGGCTGAAGATGGCGCAGGCTCGCGGCCGCTACCTGGGCATGGACCTGCAGATCATCTCGGCCGCGGAAGCCAAGCAGCTGCACCCGCTACTCGAGGAAAAAAAGTTCTGCGGTGCGATCCTCGATCCGATTGAGGGCCACATCGATCCGTACGGCGTCACCCACGCCTACGCCAAGGCGGCACAGATCGGGGGCGCCGAGATCGTGCGCCAGACCCGCGTCGTGGATACGAAGCCCCGCGCCGATGGCAGCTGGGATGTCATCACCGAGCAGGGCAACGTGCACGCCGAACACGTGGTCAACGCCGGCGGCCTGTGGGCGCGCGAGGTCGGCCGCTTCGTCGGCCTGGAGCTGCCGGTCCTCGCGATGGAGCATCAGTATCTGATCACCGAGGACCTGCCCGAGCTCAAGGGGCAGAAGGAGCTGCTGCACGTCATCGACTTCGAGGGCGAGATCTACATGCGGCAGGAACGCGGTGGCATCCTGCTCGGCACCTATGAGCGCGCGGGCGTGCCGTGGTCGGCGCGCACCACCCCCTGGGATTTTGGGCAGGATCTGCTGCCGCAGGATCTGGAGCGCATCGCGCCGAGCCTGGAAGTGGCGTTCGAGCATTTTCCAAGGCTCGCCACCGCCGGCATCCGGCGGGTCATCAACGGCCCATTCACGTTCGCGCCGGACGGCAATCCGCTGCTGGGTCCGATCGCCGGGCTGCGCAACTACTGGGTGGCGTGCGGCGTTATGGCGGGCTTCAGCCAGGGCGGCGGCGTCGGCTTGTCCCTCGCACAATGGATCGTCGAAGGCGATCCAGGCGCCGACATCTGGGCGATGGACGTGGCGCGCTACGGCGATTGGACGACGCCGGCCTACACCAACGCCAAGGTGCGCGAGAACTATTCGCGCCGCTTCCGCATCCGCTTTCCGAACGAAGAATTGCCGGCGGCGCGGCCGCTGCGCATGACCGCCATCCACGAGCGCCTGATCGCCGAGAATGCCGTGATGGGCGAGTACTGCGGTCTCGAACACGCGTTGTGGTTCGCGCCGAAGGGGACGCCGGCCGTCGAGCAGGTGACCTTCCGCCGCTCCAACGCGCACTCGGCGGTCGCCGCCGATTGCCGCGCGGTGCGCGATGGCGTGGGCCTGCTCGAGATCTCCAACTACGGCAAGTTCGAGGTGGGCGGTGCGGGCTCGGCCGACTGGCTGGCCTCCATCATGGCCGGCCGCGTACCGAACGTGGGACGCATCTCGCTGACGCCAATGCTGAATGAGCGCGGCCGCCTGATCGGCGACTTCACGCTCTGCCGGCTGGCTGAAGACCAATTTTTCGTCGTCGGCACCTATGCGGCCGAGGTCTACTACCGGCGCTGGTTCGAACGCTACCCGCCGCCGGCCACGGTGACCGTGCGCGCCTGCGCGATGCAATACAACGGCCTGTCGCTCGCAGGCCCCGCCGCGCGCGACCTCCTGCAGCCCCTCGTTGACCTCGACCTGTCGACGAAGGCCTTCCCGTTCATGTCTTTCACCCGCACCAGCGTCGGCCTGGTGCCCGCCCTGCTGGGCCGCGTTTCCTTCACCGGCGACCTGGGCTACGAGATCTGGGTGACTAGCGAATACCAGACGGCACTCTATGACCTGCTCGTGGAGGCCGGCCGTGCCCACGGCCTCAAAGTCATCGGCGGTCGCGCTCTGAATGCAATGCGCCTGGAAAAGAGCTTCGGCACCTGGGCGCGCGAATTCCGTCCGATCTACGGACCGTACGAGGCCGGACTCGGCCGCTTCATCGACCTGGCCCGGGGGAATTTCGTCGGACGCGCCGCCGCCCTGGAGGAAAAGGCGCACGGCGGGCAGCGGAGTCTCATCACGCTCGACGTGCAGGCCCATGATGCGGACGCCATCGGCGACGAGCCGATCTGGCACCGCGGCAAGGTCGTCGGCTGGGTCACCTCAGGCGGCTACGCTCACAGCGCCGGCAAGTCGCTCGCACTGGGCTACGTCAACCGGGAGGTGGCGGCACAGATTGAGGGCTTCGAAGTCGAGCTGATCGGCGAGCGGCGGCCGGCGCTCAGACTGCTCGAGCCCGCCTTTGACCCCAAGGGCCTGCGCATGCGGGTATGATGCAGCAACCATGCTGACGCGTCGTGAGCTGCTCGCAGGTTCGCTGACCGCATTGCTGCTCCCGGCCGAGCGTGCTCAATCCGGTGGCGAAGAACTGCTGGCGCTCCAGGGCAAGCGGCCGCTCATCAAGCGGACGTTCCGGCCGCCGAACTATGAGACGCCGCTGGTGGATCTACGACGGCCGTTTACCGCCAACGACGCGTTTTTCGTTCGCTACCATCTCGCGGACATACCGGTGCTCGATCCACGCCAGTGGCACCTGCGGGTCGGCGGCACCAGTGCCGCCCGGGCTCTCGAGCTGTCGCTGGCCGATCTTAAGGCCCACTACGAGCACGTCTCCGTTGCCGCCTTGAACCAGTGTGCGGGCAATCGGCGCGGCCTGTTTACCCCGCGCGCCCCGGGAGTCCAGTGGACCCACGGGGCCATGGGTAACGCGTTGTGGACCGGCGTCCGCTTGCGCGACGTGCTGCGTGCCGCCGGCATCGATGGCAGCGCACTCGAAGTGGTGTTCAACGGTGCCGATACGGCGCTCCTGCCCGCGACACCGGATTTCATCAAGAGCCTGCCGATCGATCGGGCCCTCGATGAAAACACGCTCATCGCCTTTGAAATGAATGGCCGGCCCCTGCCCCATTGGAATGGGGCGCCGGCCCGGCTCGTGGTGCCGGGCTGGACCGGGACCTACTGGGTCAAGCACCTCACCGACATCCGCATCGAGCCCAAGGCCTTCGACGGCTTCTGGATGAAGACGGCGTATCGCATTCCGACCGGTGCATTCCCAGGGGTGCGATTCATGAGCCAGGAAACCGCTGAAACGACGCCGGTGACCGAAATCCAGGTGAACTCGCTCATCACGAGTCACGAACAGGGTGCGCATCTGGCACTCAATCGGCCCGCTGAGCTCAGCGGCTGGGCGTGGGACAGCGGGACCGGCATCAGCGCCGTGGAGATTTCGACGGACGCAGGCCAGAGCTGGAGCCCGGCGACGCTCGAGCGCGAGCTGGGCCGCTTTGCGTGGCGTGGCTTCCGCTGGCGGATCGATACGCGTACCAGGGGGCCGGTCACCGTTCTTGCGCGTTCCGTCAGCCGTTCCGGTGCACGTCAACCCGACAGGCTCACGCCCAATCCTTCCGGTTATCATCACAACCTGGTGCAAAGCGTCGCGCTGGAGATCGCATGAATCGCATGGACCGTGCGCTTCCTGCCGTCTTGATTTTGGTGCTGGCCAGCTCTGCGCCGATTGCGGCCCTGGCCGGCGAGGAAGCGATCACACTCACGGACGCTCCCGGGCGAGAGGTCACGGTGGCGAGTTGCTCCATCTGTCACAGCCTGGATTACCTGCCGATGAATGCTCCGGTCATGAATCGCGCCACCTGGGAAAAATCCATCCATAAGATGGTCGATAGGTTTGGCGCCCCGATCAACGCCGAGAACCTGCAGGTCATCCTCGATTATCTGGCGCAGCACTACTCGGCCACGCCGTAGGCCGCGAACCCTAGCTCATCGCGCTCTGGCGCCGCTCGGCAATCGGGGGATGCCCAAACTGGTTGCGGTAGCACTTCGAGAAATGCGGGGGTGACTGGAAGCCGCAGGCCGTGCTGACTGCCATGACCGGCATGGCCGTCTGCAGCAGCAGTTCGCGCGCACGCCGCAGGCGCATTTCGAGGTAATAGCGTTTTGGAACGCAGTTGACGTACTGCTTGAACAGGCGCTCGATCTGGCGCCGCGAAATCCCCGCCCGCCCCGCAATGGCCTCGAGCGAGAGCGGATTCTCAATGTTGGCTTCCATCAGCTCGGCGATTGCGATCAGGTTCTGGTGTCCGGCGCCGACCTGGGCGCGCAGCGGCACGTACTGGCGGTCATCGGCGTTGCGGATCCGGTCGATGATGAACTGTTCCGACACCAGGCGCGCGATGCGCGTGCCCAGCTTGGTTTCGATCAGGTGCAGCATGAGTGCGAGCGGCGCCACGCCGCCCGAGCAGGTGTAGCGGTTGCGATCGACGGTGTAGAGCTGATCGGAGATCAGCACGGTCGGAAACTGCTCGCGCAGTGCCGCGAGATTCTCCCAATGGATGGTCGCTCGGTAGCGGTCGAGTAGCCCGGCCTGCGCCAGTGCGTATCCGCCGGTGCACAGTGCGCCGAGCGCGATGCGCCGCTCGGCCAGGCGACGGAGCGTCTGGAGGAGCTTGGGCGTGATTGCGGCGCGCACATCGGTCCCACCGCAGACGAAGATCAGGTCAAAGGGGCGCAGCTGGTTTAAGCCGTAGGTCGGCTCGAGCTTCAGCCCATTGCTTGAGACGACCGCATTGCCATCGAGGGTGGCAATTTCCCATTCATAGGCGGTCAGGCCCGACACCCGGTTGGCCATCCGCAGCGGCTCGACGGCATTTGATACTGCTATCATCGAGTAGTTGGCCAGCGTCAGAAATACGAAGCGCGTGGTCTGGGTCGGGTCGGCTGGTTTCACGGTGCCTTGGCGGCTGCGCCACGTGGCGGGACTCGCGGAAGTATAAGACTCCTTGGCGCAATTGGGTAAGCGCTTGTCGCAATTTGAGCTTTGGCTTGCGGACCGATCTCTACACTGCGCGAGAACGAATACCGAGGTCGGGAAGGGGCACTAAGGGATGAGAACGCACGCGCGCGTGGTGGTGATTGGCGGTGGTGCCGTTGGCGTCAGCACCCTGTACCACCTGGCGAAGAAGGGCTGGTCCGACGTCGTGCTCATTGAGCGCTCCGAGCTCACCGCCGGCTCCACCTGGCACGCCGCGGGGCTCCTGCCGCTGTTCAACATGAGCTA
>DATFUG010000108.1:0-4402 GCA_035261025.1 Steroidobacteraceae bacterium
TGGGGATGCAATTGGGCGCGACGTAATTGAAGAGCAGGCCGTCGAAGACGTCGAATCCCCAGCCCAGCCAGGCGGCGAACAAGACCAGCCACTGGTAGCGCGCAATCCCCCACATACAGGCCAGCCTACTGGAGAGCGTACCCTTCGTCGAGCCATCGCACGATGCGCACCAGCCCCTAGCCGGTCCACTCGCTCACGAACGTGGTGCTTGCCGGCCGGGCCGGTGGCGTGGGCGTCACGACGCCCATGGTGCCCACGTACACGAATCCGACCAGCCGCTCCCCGGCCTCGCACCCCAGCCCTGCGGCGACGGCCGGGTCGTAGGCGCTCGGCCCGGTGAGCAGGATCGCCCCGAAACCCAGTGCGTGCAGCGCATTGAGCAGATTCATGATGCTGGCACCGGTGGACAGCATCTGTTCGATGTCCGGGACCTTGGGATTGGCGCGGAGCCGGGCGCTCACCGCGATCACCAGTGGGACCTGCTGCGGGCGGCTGCGCAGTTTTTCCAGCTGCGCAGCGGGCATCGCCGGATCACGTGCGCGCGCACTCGCCACCAGCAACTCGGCGAAGCGCGCCCGCGCCGCGCCGCGAATCAGGCGAAAGCGCCACGGTTGCATGCGGCCATGATCGGGCGCACGCACGGCCGCCTCCAGGGCGGCGCTGAGTTGCGCCGGATCCGGGCCCGGACCTGTCAGGCATTGCGCCGGAATCGAGCGCCGGCTCAGCAGCGTGTCGAGCGGGTTCATGCCGCCGCCATCAGCCGCAGCACCTCGTCGGTCCGCTCACGCATGAGCGCCTCACTGCCGCGCGCTTCGACATTCAATCGCACCAGGGGCTCGGTGTTCGAGCCGCGCAGGTTCAGGCGCCACTGGTCGAACTCCATCGACAGGCCGTCGGTGTAATCGACGCCTAACGCGGCAGCGGCGTAATGGTCGTGCACCCGGGCCGTCACCGCTTTAACATCGGCAATCTCGCGGTTGATCTCCCCGCTGGCCGGAAACAGGCGCTGGCGCTCACCGACCAGCTCACCCAGGGTCTTGCCCGTCTCGCACATCACGGCGAGCACCAGGAGCCACGGTATCATGCCGCTGTCGCAATAGGCGAAATCGCGGAAGTAATGGTGCGCGCTCATCTCCCCGCCATAGACCGCGTCGACCTCGCGCATCGACTGCTTGATGAAGGCGTGGCCGGAGCGGCACATCACGGCCTTCCCTCCGCAGCGGCGCACGATGTCGATGGTATTCCAGGTCAGGCGTGGATCGTGCACGATCCGTGCGCCGGGAAAGCGCTTGAGAAACGCCTCCGCCAGCAATCCGACCAGGTAGTAGCCCTCGACGAATCCGCCGTGTTCATCGAAGAAGAAGCAGCGGTCGAAGTCTCCGTCCCAGGCGAGGCCGATATCCGCGCCGCTCGTGCGCATGGCCTCCACCGTGCTGCGCCGATTCTCCTCGAGCATCGGATTGGGCACACCGTTTGGAAAGGAACTGTCGGGCTGGTGGTGCATCTTGATGAACTCGAAGGGCAGGCGTGGCTCGAGCTGGTCGAGCACCAGCCCTGCCCCGCCATTGCCGGCATTGACGACCACCTTCAGCCGGCGCAGGCGCGCGCTCTTGACGTAGCCGAGCAGATGCTCGAGATACCGCTCGCTGATATCCAGCGGCCTGACTGTGCCGGGTTGCCTGGCGAGCGGCGGCAACTGGCCGCCTTCAATCATGGCGCGCATCTGCTGCAGACCGGTGTCGGCGCTGATGGGCCGGCTGCCCTCGCGGACGAACTTCAGGCCGTTGTAGTCCGGTGGATTGTGGCTCGCAGTCACCATGATACCGCCGTCCAGCTTGGCAGAGAAGGTCGCAAAATAGACCCCTTCCGTGCCGCACAGGCCGATGTCCTCGACGTCGACCCCCGAGTCGTTCAGGCCACGGATCAGCGCTGCCGACAGCGTCTGGCTGGTGGCGCGAATATCCCGCCCCACGGCGACCCGACGCGGCTTGACGAAACCGGCGTAGGAGCCGCCGATCTTGTAGACCAGGTCCTCATTGAGCTCGGTGGGAATGCGGCCGCGAACGTCGTAGGCCTTGAAGCAGCTGAGGTTCATCACCGCTTCGTGCCTTCACGCCCGTACTGGTCGTCGAGCCGCACGATATCGTCTTCGCCCAGGTAGTCGCCCGACTGCACCTCGATGATGTGCAACGGCCGATCGCCGCGGTTCTCGATCCGGTGGCGTACGCCCACGGGAATGTAGGTGGACTGATTCTCCTCAAGCGAGAAGACTTCCTCGCCACGCGTGATGCGCGCGGTACCGGACACCACCACCCAATGCTCGGCGCGATGATGGTGCAGTTGCAGGGAGAGGACTCCGCCCGGATGCACGACCAGTCTCTTCACCTGGAAGCGATCGCCCTGGTCGAGGCTGTCGTAGCTGCCCCAGGGGCGGAACACTTCGCGGTGCAGGGCGTGTTCGCTGCGGCCGAGACCCTTGAGCCGCATCACCAGCGCCTTGACGTCCTGCACCTGTTCGCGCGGCGCGACCAGCACGGCATCCTTGGTCTCGACGACCACGCAGTCGCGCAGCCCGACGGTGGCCACCAGGCGGCTCTGCGCATACAGGTAGCAGTTCTTCGTATTCTCGGCGAGCACATCGCCACGGATTACGTTGCCCTCGCCGTCCGGTTCGCTGGCCGCATGCAGCGAGTCCCAGGATCCCACGTCGCTCCAGCCCGCCTCGAGCGAGACCGCCACGGCATCAGCGGTCTTTTCCATCACCGCATAGTCGACCGAGATGCTGGGGCAGGCGGCGAACGCCATCGCATCGACGCGCGTGAAGTCCAGATCGCTCCTCGCCCCGCGGAAGGCCTGCGCACAGGCCACGGCAACCTCCGGCGCGTGGCGCCCGAGCTCTTCGAGAAGGCGCCGGGCACCGAATACGAACATGCCGCTGTTCCAGAAGTACTCGCCGCTGGCCAGGAACGCCTGCGCGCGTTCGCGCGCAGGCTTCTCGATAAACTGGGCAATCCGCCAGCCACCGCCTACGGCCGGTCCGCGGCGGATGTATCCGAAGCCAGTCTCCGGCGCCTGTGGCACCACGCCGAAGGTCACCAGATGACCGGCCTGCGCCAGACTCGCCGCCGTCCGCACCGCGGCGTGCAACGCCGCGGTGTCACGGATGACGTGGTCAGCGGGCAGCACCAGCAGCAGCGCGTCCGGGCCTTGCGCGGCGAGCGCCGCGTGGGCGGCCAGCGCGATCGCGGGTGCCGTATTCCGGCCCACCGGCTCGAGCAGTATCGCCTGGGCGGGGGTGCCGATGACTCGCAGCTGCTCGGCGACCAGGAAGCGGTGCGCCTCGTTGCACACCACGATGGGCGCCGCAATGGCCAGGCCGGCGAGCCGCTGCACCGTCTCCTGCAGCATCGTCTGGGCCCGGATCAGGGGCAGGAGCTGCTTGGGATACAGTTCGCGCGACAGTGGCCACAGGCGCGAACCCGCGCCACCGGACAGAACGACGGGAACGAGCGGGGGATTGGGATGCATGGGCGGCCTAGTCCGCGATGACGGGCCGGCCGCGCCCGATGGCGGCATACTCGAAGCCCAGTCGTGCCAGCAACGCCGGGTCGTACAGATTGCGGCCGTCGAAAATGCGCGGTGCGGCCATGAGTTGCTTGAGGCGCTCGAAGTCCGGGCTGCGAAATTCCTGCCACTCGGTGACGATGAGCAGGGCCTCGGCGCCCCTCGCCGCCTCGTAGGCATTCTCGCACAAGGTCACGCCGGGGTTGGCCTCCCACAGCCGCCGCGCCTCGTCCATGGTGATCGGATCATAGGCGCGCACCTTCGCGCCCGCGGCCAGCAGGCCCTGGACGATCACGCGGCTGGGCGCCTCGCGCATGTCGTCGGTGTTGGGCTTGAAGGCCAGCCCCCACAGCGCCAGCGTGCGCCCCGTCAGCGATCCGTCGAAAGCACGGCGGAGCTTGCGCACCAGGATCGATTTCTGGCGCTCATTGACCGCCTCGACGGCGTGCAGGATCTCCGCATTGAAGCCCACGTCCCTGGCCGAGCGGATCAGGGCCTTGACGTCCTTCGGAAAACACGAGCCCCCGTAGCCGGTGCCTGGATAGATGAAGCTGTAGCCGATGCGCGGGTCCGAGCCGATGCCAATGCGCACCCGCTCGATATCCGCACCCACGCGCTCGGCGATATTGGCCAGCTCATTCATGAAACTGATTTTGGTCGCCAGCATCGCGTTGGCGGCGTACTTGGTCAGTTCGGCCGAGCGGATGTCCATCACGATCAGCCGGTCATGATTGCGCGTGAAGGGCTCGTACAGGGCATGCATGAGCTCCGTGCTGCGCGCGCTGTCCGTGCCGATGACGACACGGTCGGGCTTCAGGAAGTCCTGGATGGCGGCGCC
>DATFUG010000109.1:0-2197 GCA_035261025.1 Steroidobacteraceae bacterium
AATTCCGGTCGACCCGAAGGGCAACTTCGCCGCAGAGGAGATGCTTCCGGCCGGCGCGCATAGCGTCGAAGTCGCGGTCCTCGACGATGCGGGCAACGGCTCGCTGTATCTTCGCGACCTGGAGTTCAAACGCACGGACCTGTTCTACGTCGGCATTGCCGACTTGACGGTATCCAAGAACAGTACGAGCGGGCCGGCAAAGCTGCAGGAGGGCGAGAATAATCCACAGCCCTACGATTCATCGCTGGATGGCCGGCTGGCGTTTTACTTGAACGGCAATGTGCATCAGAACTGGCGGTTGACGGCGAGCGCGGATACGCGTGAAGGCCCGGTGAAAGACCTGTTCAGCAACTTCCTGGCCAAGTCGCCCGATTCGTTATTCCGGCGCATCGATCCCGACTATTATTACCCGACGTTCGGCGACGACGGTGTAGTGCAAGAAATGGCGCCAACCTTGGGCAAGTTCTACGCCAAAGCCAGCAATGGCGAGAATTACGGGATGTGGGGCAATTTCAAGGTCGGCTATTTGGATAACGAGCTGGCTCACGTAGACCGAGGCTTGTACGGAGCTAACGCGCACTACGCGGCCGAACCCACCACCAGCTTCGGCGAGCGACGGCTCACGGTAGATGGATTCGCCGCCCAACCGGGAACAATGGCGAGCTATGAGGAATTCCGCGGGACGGGCGGATCGCTGTACTTCCTGCACCACCAGGACATCCTGACGGGCTCTGAGCGCGTGCGCATCGAAATCCGCGACAAGGCCTCTAACATCGTCACAGGGGTGGTCAACCTGCAACCCAACGTGGACTACGAAATCGACTACTTGCAGGGCCGGGTGCTGCTTTCCCAGCCACTCTCGTCGACCGCTAACGACAACCTATTAGTGCGCACCAGCGGCTTGAGCGGTGACGAGGCCTACATGGTGGTGCGATATGAATATACACCAGGTTTCGAAAAGCTGGACCAAGTCGCCGTCGGCGGTCAAGCACATTACTGGTTCAACGACTATGTGCGGCTCGGCCTGACGGCAGATTCCAACGAAGGGAACTCCGCTAGTAACCTCGGCGCCGCAGACCTAACCTTGCGGAAGAGCGCCAATTCCTGGTTCAAGCTGCAGACAGGCCGCAGCACGGGTCTCCTCTCTCCCTCACTGCAATCCAATGATGGCGGATTCGGGTTTCAGGGTCCTAGCGACCAGTCGTTCACTGGCGCGAAAGCGGCCGCCTATCGCGCCGACCTGAGCGTCGGGCTGCGCGGTTTCTCCGAGGGCCGCGACGGTCGCTTCACGTTCTATAAGCAGCACCTCGATGCCGGTTATTCGTCGCCAGGACAGGCGACGATTAAGGACACCGAGCAATACGGCGGAACGTTCAGGATGCCCGTGACGAGCAGCTTGAGTCTCGCAGCCAAGGGCGATCAGAAAATCGAGAACCAGGGGCTCGAAACCCGGGCGCTCGAATTGGACGTGGGCTACAAGTTGACCGAGAAATGGAGCGTCAGCACTGGCGTGCGCAACGACCTGCGCAAGGACCATTCGCTGGTTGTTCCCCTGACCCAAATTCAGGGCGAGCGCACGGACGCGGTCGCGCAGGTGAAGTTCGATTCCAGCGCCTCCTGGAGCGCCTATGGCTTCGGCCAGCACACGGTCGCGGCAAGCGGCGGCCGTGAAGACAATAGTCGCATCGGCCTGGGTGGCTCCTATCGCCTAACGAAACGCTTCCGGATCGACGGGGAAGCCTCTGACGGACACCTCGGACCCGGTGGAAAGGTCGGCACTAGCTTTCTCTATTCCGAGCGGACCAGTTATTACCTGAACTATTCGCTGGAAAACGAGCGGACAGACAACGGGCTGCTGCTTCACGGCAGCCAGGGCAACCTGGTCTCGGGCGCGAAGACGCGGCTCTCCGACACTTCCAGTGTCTACGTCGAGGAGCGTTACCAGAATGGGGCGTCCTTGAGCGGCCTCACTCATACCACTGGAATCAACCTCACGGCGAAAGAGCGCTGGAATTTCGGCGGCAGCGGGGAGTTCGGCAAGCTACGCGACTCGAAGACCGGCGCCGAGACCGATCGCAAGGCGGCCGGTATCCGCATGGGCTACGGCCTAACTAAGATGCAGTTCTCGAGCGCGATCGAGTATCGCCGGGATAACGCGGAACAACTCGACCGGACGCATACCGAAACGACTACATGG
>DATFUG010000110.1:0-15385 GCA_035261025.1 Steroidobacteraceae bacterium
GTGGAAGCCGGCCAGCAACGTTTCGGTTTACCTGTCCGCTTATCTGTCAAGATCAGACCAGCACGCGGCGGCGCAAAAGAGCGAGCTGGATCCAAACAAGGATCCGCGGCAGCTGAGTCAGGATTTTCCAGGCACCTTTAAGCTGCAGAACAATCTGTATTCGGCCATAGTCGAATGGGATTTGCCCGCGGGCATGACCTTCAAGTCGCTGACCGGTTTGCAGAAACTACAGAAGAATCAGAGCGAGGACGGCGACCGGCTCAACGAAGCCTTGACGAATATCAATATCTCTGGGTATGCCTTTAATAATTGGGACGTGCTGCCCTTCTGGTACAACAATTCGGACGCCTTCAGCCAGGAATTCAATCTCACGCATCATGATGCCAAGCTCGACTGGGCGCTCGGCGCCTACTACCTGAATCACAGGAATTTCAACTATTTCCTCGAGGCGACCGGTCCTGCGCCGTTTTCGGCCTACGCTGATGCGGTGGAGAATCCAAGCAAGGCCGTGCTGCCGCCGTTTCAGTCGGTCCTGAACTTTGTAGAGGCGAGGACCCTGACGCGCAACGACTCGGCGATCTATGGTCAGGCTACTTTTCATCTCACTGACCGCCTGGCAGTTACGGCGGGGGCGCGTTATCAGCAGGAACTGCAGAAAGACGAGGCAACAGACTGGTTCGATTGCAATCCAGGAAACGTCAATCCCGCTCCCCCTTGTCCGGTGGTGGCGGCGTCCAAGGAGCACAAACCGACCTGGAAGGTCGGACTTGATTTTGATGTGACCAAGAACAACCTGCTATACGGTCTGGTCTCCACCGGATGGAAGAACGGGGGGTCAAACCCGGGCGCACCGCATCTCCTCCCGACGGATTCGACAGTTGGACGAGTGCCGCCCGCGTTCCAGCCTGAAGAAGTGACGTCCGTCGAAATCGGCTCTAAAAACCGTCTGCTCGGCGATCGTATCCATTTCAACGTCATCGGCTTCTACTACGATTACAAAAACCAGCAGTTCACGCAGGAAGATCCGGCACCGTTCGCCGGCGGTACCGGCAACATACCCTCGGAACATATCTACGGCATTGAGTCGGAATTCAACTGGCTGATGAGCAAGGAGTGGCGGCTGGACGGCCAGGTCTCCGGCTCCCACGGCAAGATTGAATCGCACATGTTCGCGATGGACGTGGTGGATTTCCGCGAAGCACTCGTTCCCTTTTACATAGGGCTGTTCACCCCACAGGGCGCCATCGTGCGGGCGGCGTTGGCCACGTCCACGGACCTGTACGGCAAGACGCCACCAAAACTGGTGAAACTGATGGCCTACCTCGCGCTGACGAACAACCATACGTTCGGCGATGGCGGAGTCCTCACTTCCCGCGTGGACTTCGTGCACCGGGGCGAATTCCAGGCCCGCGTCTGGAACAACCCGCTTGTGGACACCGTCCCCGCCTACGACACCATTGGCCTGTTCTTCCAGTACAAGATGCCGAACAGCCACAGTTCGGTCTTCGTCAGCGGCACCAATCTGGCGGACAAGGCCGGCATCAGCAACCGCTTCAGTAACCCCTACGGCGTGCTGACCACCAGCGACGAATTCATCCCACCGCGGCAGGTTTTCGCCGGCGTGAATTACGACTTCTGAGGAATCTGGGCCGCAGCAACCGCGCTGAAGGGCTGCAGGCGGAGGATCAGCAGCGCGCTGGCGATAAGTCCGGCGCCGATCACCACCATCGAGGAGCGGTACGAGCCGGTGCGATCGAAGGACAGGTCCATGAGGAAGGGCGTGAGTCCCTGCGCGAGCACGATGACGGCATAGATCGTCCCCGAGATCGCCCCGTAATGCCGGACGCCGAAATAGCGCGACAGGAAGTAAGGCAGCACGCCGTACTCCGTGCCCAGTCCCAGCCCCATGAGGGCGGCGGCGAGCATGAGCTGTGAAAAACTCTCTGCCGCCTGGAACAGGATCAGACCGGCCAGGGCGGCCAGGTAGAACGGCGCCGCGATCCAGGGTCGCGGGATGCGATCGATCAGGCGCCCAACGCCGACCTGCCATACGGCGGTCACCGTCGCAAAGGTGGCAAGCACCGCGGTGGCGCGCTCCTCGCTGTAGCCGTGATCAAGGAGCAACGGGACGACGTGTGCAAAGACGGCCGTCATGCACCCGGCGCCGATCGCGATCGCGACCAGGATGATCCAGAAGGTACTCGTGGACCGCGCCTCGAGCGGGGTCATCCCGCCGGCCAGGGCTGAGCCTGCCGCAGTGTCTTTGTAAGAGCCGGGTGGGTCCCACAGCAGGACGAAGAGGACTGGAAAGCCGATCAACACAATGACCGCTGCGATACCCAGGAAGCTACCGCGCCATCCGTAGTGCGCGAGCAGGGCCCCGACCAGGAGCGGGGACAGCGCGGCGCCCACACCGTTCCCCACGCCACCCGCGATTCCCATGGCAAAACCGCGGCCGCGGTCGAACCAGCCCGCGATCACCTTCGTGAACATGACGCTGCTGGGTATGGCGCCGGCGATGCCGATGAGGCCGTAGACCCCATACAACTCCGGGCGACTGGGGCCGATGAGCGAGGCGCAGGCCACCGTAGCCGCGAACAGCACGTTGCCTGCCAGGATAACCGGCCGCGCGCCGTGCCGATCGATCAGCCTGCCGATGACGGGGTAGGCCAGGGCACCGGCCACGGCAACCACGAGTAACGAAAAGGAAACCGCGGCCCGCGGCCAGGCAAACTCGGTGGCCATCGGGATCAGGAACATGCCGAAGACGGTGTACACCATCGGCGTAATGCTCACACCATTGCCGACCGTGCAGGCCACAATGACGCCGACGGGTCTGGACAATAACTTCAAGCGGATTCCTTCAAGCCAGCCCGGATTTGGCAGCTATTCTGGGCGCAAGTGAGTGGGCGCACCAGTGCAAGACTCGGTCACTCTGCGCTGTTACCTTTAGCGCCAGACTCACCGACGGTGTCCCCGCCGCATGATGCATTCCATCACCAGCCTCAAGATCAGGGAACTGAAGCCCGGGTTTGGCGCCGAAGTGCTCGACGTCGACCTCGCCTCCGCCGATTCCGAGACCATCAATGAGGTGGTGCGCGTTTTTGAATTGCATGGCGTGCTTCTGGTGCGCGATCAGAAAATGAAGCCCCCTGATCTCATGCGCTTCCTGGGGCGTTTCGGCGTGCTTGAGGATCACACGCTCAAGCAATACACCCTCCCCGGCTACCCGAAGATCTACGTGCTGTCGAACCGCAGGGATTCCGAGGGCAACCCGATCGGCGCGCACAATGATGGCATCGGCTGGCATACCGATTACTCCTATATGGCCGAGCCGGTGAAATGCACCATGCTGTACGCCGTCGAAGTCCCTGCCGAGGGTAGCGATACCCTGGTGGCCGACTGCTGCGGCGCCTGGCGGGCGCTCACCGCGGAACGCAAGAGCCAGCTACAGGGTCTGGCCTTGCACCACAGCTACAAGTACTTCATGGAGACCCGCGAACATGGTCGCATGATGATCAGCAAGGAGATTGAAGCGGCTACGCCGGATGTCATCCATCCGCTGATCCGTACGCACCCGGCCGATGGGCGCAAGGCGCTCTGGCCCAGCACGGGCACCGTGATCGAGGTGGTTGGGATGCCGAGAGAAGCGGGTATGAAACTGCTCAACGAACTCGTGGCCTTCGTCACCGAGGACCGGTTCGTGCTGCGTCATCGTTGGCGCGTCGGTGATATTTTCATGTTCGACAACCGCTGCACCTTGCACACCGGTACGCCCTACGACGATCAGAAGTATTATCGCGTCATGCACCGCATGTGGGTGAAAGGCGACCGACCGTACTGATGCCCGCGCCCGGCTCACCTTCAGGACCGCGAATCGTCGTACTCGGCAGCCTGAACATCGATCTTGTCCAGACGGTCAAGCGCTTTCCCCAGCCCGGCGAGACCGTGTTCGCCGGCGATCTGCACAGCTACCCCGGCGGCAAGGGCGCCAATCAGGCGGTGGCCGTCGCGCGCCTGGGACGGGCGGTGGCGATGATCGGGCAGGTGGGCGCCGATGCCTTCGCCGCCCCGCTGCTGGCGAGCCTCAAGGGCGCGGGCGTAGCAACCGATCTGGTGCAGGAATCGGCGCGACCCACCGGCGCCGCGACCATCCTGGTGAGCGAAGACGGGCAGAACTCGATCGTCGTTTCTCCGGGCGCCAACGGCACGCTCACTCCGGCAATGGTGTGCTCCCGTTTGGCAGACTTCGGCGCAGGCACCGTGCTGCTGTGCCAGCTCGAAAGTCCCTTTGACGCCGTCGAACAGGCGCTGCGCTTTGCAAAGTCCCGCGGAATGATCACCATTCTCGATCCGGCCCCGGCCCACCCGGATTGCCTGCCGTGGCTGCCGTACGTCGATTACCTGACGCCCAACGAGACGGAAGCGGTCCAGCTGGCCGGATTCGCCTCGCCTATCGTCAGTGAATCAGATGCAGCACGGGCGGCAGCCCTGCTGCGGCAGCATGGCGCAAAGTCCGTGCTACTGAAACTGGGCAGCCGCGGTTGCTTCGTATCGACGGCCGATACCGCCGAGCTGATTTCCGCCTTCGAAGTGAAGGCCGTGGACACGACCGCCGCGGGCGATTGCTTCAACGGGGCCTTTGCGGTCGCCCTGGTCGACGGCCTGCCGATCGTCGATGCCGTCCAATTTGCAAACGCCGCCGCCGCCCTGTCGGTGACACGGCACGGTGCGCAGGACTCCTTACCAGCCCGCGATGAGGTGGACGAGTTGCGGCGACAGGGTGCGCATTAAGCGAGCGGGTACCGCACCTGTTACGGCATCGTGTGCAGGTAGCTGTACAGGGCGGCAATTTCCTCATTATTGAGCTGCGATAGCAGGTGCTTCGCCCACGGGCCCATCGTGGACAGTTTTTGTCCACCCAGGGGGACGCCCGTGCGGAGCAAGCGTGTAAATGAATCTGTGGTATAGGCGGCGACAATCTGCAGACTCGGGCTGGTGAAATCAGGGTTGGAATCACCACGCAGACTCGTCCCGTGACAATGGGCACAGATGGTTCGCGCCAGATACCGTCCAAAAACAGCCTGCTCGCCGGATGCCGCGGGTGGCGGAACCGTCTCGGCGATGAGCTGCGCCTCCGTCTTGAACTGGCCGGCGGCAACGCCGATGCGGCCGAGCGGCCCGATCGAGCCAACCGCGGTCGGCCCGGGGAGCGCTGGCAAGCTCCGCAGGAAGGCGATGATCCGCGACAAATCGGCGTCGGTCAGTCCTACGAAGGCCGAGGCGGGCATCGCCATCACACTTCGACCCCCGGGGCGCACGCCGTTTCTGATGATGTTCGCAAGTTCCGCAGCGCTGTACTTACGGACCGCAGCCGTGAGATTGGGTGCGATGACGCGCGCAATCATGGGCTCGTCAAACATCACCGCGCCTTCGGCATGCTTGCCGTGGCAGCCACCAAAACAGCCGCGAACGGTGGCCAACCGCTGTCCTTCGATGATTGAAGCAGGATCCGTCGGAATCGAAATCACAACGGTGGGAACCGCGTAGACGTGCCGCAGCGCGCGCTCCGAGAGCACATATACGACGCCATACGCGACGATTGCGAGCGCCACCAGGCCGCCGAACCCGAAGCCGATCCATTTCAGCAATCGCTTCATCATGTCCCGGTCTCCGTCTGCAGCCACGTGATGCCGTCAGTAGGGTTTATCTGCCGTGTTTCGTCAACACAATTGGCGCGCGCTGAAAAGCCGGTTGACCGTTCGCGCCTGCCCACGCACACTCGCCCGCAACACCCAGCCGCCACTGCAGCGGCGACTCCGTGGGGCAGACACACTAATCCGGGCTTTTTTCCCTGGGGAATGTCCACATGAGCGGAACAGAAACCCGCCATCTCGAGCGCAGCATTGGTTCGCGACAGCTGACCATGATCGCGATCGGCGGGGCCATCGGTACGGGTCTGTTCTTTGCCAGCGGTTCGGCGATTTCCCAGGCGGGTCCCGGCGGCGCGATGCTGGCGTACTCCATCATGGCCGTGGCGGTGTACTGCATGATGCAGTCGCTAGGCGAGATGGCCACGCAACTGCCGATTCCTGGCTCGTTCGAAGCCTACGCGGAGCGGTTCGTGGACCCTTCAATGGCCTTTGCAGTCGGGTGGAATTACTGGATCAGCTGGACGGTCACACTGGCCGCCGAATTGGTGGCCGGCGCACTGATCGTGCAGTTCTGGTTTCCGCATTCGAATTCCACCCTGTGGGTCATCGGCTTCTTTAGCTTGCTGCTGGCATTGAACCTGCTTTCGGTCAGGGCGTACGCGGAGGCGGAATACTGGTTCGCCAGCATCAAGGTCGTGACGGTGATCATCTTTCTGGCGGTCGGCGCCCTGATGATCACGGGCATGATTGGCCAACAGGGCGGACTGCACAATTGGACCCTGGCCGACCCGGCGAGCGGTGCGCATGCCCCCTTCGTCGGGGGCTTGAACGCCGTGCTGCTGGTATTTCTGCTGGCAGGCTTTTCCTTTCAGGGTACCGAAAGCGTAGGCCTGGCTGCGGCCGAGACTGCCGACCCGGTCAGGAACGTGCCCAGGGCGATCAAGAGCGTATTCTGGCGCATCCTGCTGTTCTACATCGGCTCGATCTTCGTGGTCGGGACCCTGATCAGCTTCAATAACCCGAACCTGCTGCACGGCGATGAAGCCCACATCGCCTACTCGCCGTTTACGATGGTCTTTCAGCACATGCCGCGGTTCGGCTATTACGCTGCCCACCTGATGAATGCGGTGATCCTCTCCTCGGTGTTGTCGTGCGGGAATTCCTCGATGTACGTCGCCTCGCGCATGCTCTACGCGATGGCGCACAGCCGGAAGGCCCCGCCGCTGTTCGGCCGGCTCAACGGTCGCGGCGTGCCCGTCGCGGCGCTGCTGGCCACTGGCCTGATCAGTGCGACGGCCTTCTTCACCAGTCTGGTGGGCGATCAGAAAATCTACCAGATCTTTTACAACGCCTCGGGCCTGAGTGGATTCATCATCTGGCTGGGCATCGCCATCTGTCATCTGCGCTTCCGCAGGGCCTGGGTCGCACAGGGCCGCAGCCTGCATGATCTTAAATTCAGGGCCAAGTTCTACCCGTACGGACCGTGGCTCGCCGTAATCCTGTTCACAATCGTCCTGTTCGGCGCCAACATCGGCGTGTTCCAGGCCCCGGTGTTTTCCTGGTTCGATTTCATCAGCGGTTATCTGATGATTCCAACCTTCATCGTGCTCTACCTGGGACACAAGATGCGGAACAGGACCCGCCTGGTGTCGCTGCGGGACTGCAATTTCGAGATGGATTGAATCCGGTTCATGTTCAGCGGGAGCCGATCGCCCTGATGTCGGCGAGCAGGGCCGCCTGCGTGACGGGGCGCCCGAGGAAACGGCGCAGAAGAAGCTGCGGCTCCACCTCCCCGCCATAGCGGAACAGCCGGTCCGACACGAACGGATACCAGGACCTGTTACCGGCATCGAACTTCCCGATCCTCGCGCGGATGTGAGCCCGCAAGTCCGCGGTGACGAACGCACCGAGCGCGTAGGTGATCATATAGCCCGGATCGTCGACCAGCTGACCCCGGACCGCCCACCAGGACCACTCCGGGTGCGGAGCGATGTGCAGGTAGCGGCTGGTGATCTCCGTCCACACAGCGTTCGGATCGCTCGCCGGGTTGCGCGCCATTCTGATTTCAAATAGCCCCCAGGCGACGTCCAGGATGACGGAGCCCAGGCGCGCGCGCCGCCCTTCGCTCTCCGTGCCGGCGCATCCCAGGTACCTGCGCTGCCAAGCCGGATTGAATACGCTCCAACCCGTAATATCCGCAAAGGACTCCGCCGCCAGGGACAGTTCGTCCGGCATCTGCAGCGACGGCCGCGCGCGGATGGCGGCGTAGTGCACGGCGTGACCGCTCTCATGCGCCAGCTCGTTGGCGCTGCCGAGACCCTCTTCCCCCAGGTGTATGGAGACGCGCGGAATGGCCGGGCGCCAGGCGCCCGCCATGGAGCGTCCAATGCGCGCGAAATCCGTGTAGTCAATCGGCGCTTTACCGGGCCGCGCATCCACGTCCACGATCACGAGCAGTCGCGCCAGGTTCGCCCCGAGGTCATCGAAAAAGCGCGCGTTGGCATCCTCTAGATGGTGCGCACAAGCCTGTACCGTTCGCGTCGCACTGGAGTAGCCGTAACGAAACTCCCAGGGCTCCAGCGTCTCGCTCCGCCCCGCCCTGCTCCACGCCTCGAGCGCCTGCTCGAGCCAACGTTCTCCGGCTCCCGCAGGCAGTCCCAGCGACGCCTCTGCATCCGCGATGTTTGTCCGAGCATGCGCGGCTTCCGCCGCGAGCATGCGCCGATACGGGCTGTCGGGCGTGTTGTCACCGTTCACCGCACGCCACAGCGGCTCCATAGCCATGAAGAGCGCGCGCCGCCGCTCCGGTTCGTCGACCCGCTCGAGCAACCCCAGCGCGTCCCCGCGCGTAAAGCTGTATCCCTCGAACTGGATCGCATCGCCCACGCTGCTGAAACAGGCGTACAGCGCAGTCCGCAGCTCCCGGCCGGTCGCAGACGGCCGGACCGCGTCGTCACAATTTCCTGCAGGGGCCGACGAGACACTAGTGTGAAAAGCAACGCCTGAGCGCATGGCGGCCAGCGCTCGTCTGCCGCGCGGGGAGATCCCTTTCGGCGAGACTCCGGCCAGCGCAGCATTCAGGGTGTGCAGGCTCCGCTCGAAGCGCTCCTGCCAGGCGGCGCGATCCTGTCCGTCAAAGCTCGCAGTCAGCCCGGAGTCGATCGTCTCGATGGCGCCTGCGGCGTCCAGGAAATCTGCAAACACCGGCTCCGTTGCGTCGATCCGATGTTCATCCGGAGAGTCCGCCGCGGCCGTGGCCACCGCGCCGACCGCCGCGAGCATCACCACAGCGAGCGCGCGTGCCGACATTACGATGAGCCGGGCGCCGCATCGCTGCGCGCGTTGAAGATACCGAGCGCTTGAGCCGCCACCACCGCCTGTGTGCGTGAGTGCACGCCGAGCTTCTCAAGGATCGCTGAAACGTGACGATCGATGGTCTTCGTGGAGCGATGCAGGCGGCGTGCAAGCTGCGCGTTGGTGCTGCCCTGCGCCAGCAACGCCAAGACCTCGATTTCCCTGGAGGTCAGGCCCGCCGGGTTCGCGCGTGTCGCTTCGTTCGGACCCCGTGGTATGGCACGCACACCCCGTTCGCGCAGGCGCCTGCGCACGATGGCAGCGAGCGGGCCTGCGCCGAGCGGGTCGAGCACCGCAAGGGCCTCGCGCAGCGCTTCCTCAGAACCCTCGGCGAGTGCCAGCGCCCGCTCGTACGGGGTCCCGACGCTCTCCCAATACTGGGCGGCGGCCCGCCATTTGCCTGCCAGCAAATGCCGGAACGGCTCTTGAATGTCCTCCGGGACCGAGGCTGGGACATGGACACGCGCTTGCCATAGGAGCAGTTCACCCCTGATCCCGGGAAACCGCTTGTCACTCAGATAGCCCAAGCCAGTCGCCGCCTCACGCGCCACGCGCTCCAGGTCGCCGCAATACCACGCCTGCTCGGCACGTGCGGCGGCCACGCGGCCGAGACGCTCTGGCTCGCCCATCTGCAACGCCAGTTCAAGGGCTTCCTGGAGCAGTTCATCGGCTCCAGGATCACCGCGACGTAGGCGTACGAGAGCCAGCGTCACCAGTGTCGGCACGCGCTGCAAAGGCACGAGTTCGGTACCCTGCAGCAGTCCGGTCGCGATCCGCGCGGCCTCCACCCAATCGCCGCGATCCAGAGCCAGTCTGGCGCCATACGCGTGGAGGTACGCGACGCTTGAGAAGTGCCCGCGGTCCTCGCAGTAGGCAATGCCCTCACGATAATACCGATCCGCCCTGACCAGGTCATGTTCCAGAGTGGAGCAGAACACGAGATTCGCATAGGCGCGGGCGGAGCATTCCTCCATTTGGAGCTCGAGCGCGATCGCGAGGTTCCGTTCCAGAATCTCGTACCCCAGTCGATCTCCAGCGATCAGCATTGCGGAACCGATGTTGTTTTGTGCGTGTGATTCGATGCTGGGTTCGCTGAACTCACGCGCCAGCAGGAGCGCGCGCTGTCCAAAATCGACGGCTTCATCGTACCGGCCGAAGTTCGATGCCAACCGTGAGCGCGTGCAATAGGCCCACGCCAGGTGCGCGCTGGGCGGAAGCGACTCCAGCAGGGCAATTGCGGTGGCGACGCTGTCCTCGGCCTGCAGCCTGTCGCCCACCACTCGATACTCCGGGGACAGGAAACTCAGCACACGCGATTGCGACTCAATGTCGCCCACTTCACGCCACAATGCGAGCGCCTCGGCGGCCGAGATTATCGCTTTCCTGGCCTGGTTATTGAGACTGCATTCCCCCGCGTGTTGTTCGAGGAGTTCCGCCCGCTTCGCGGCCGGCAGGGAGGTGCGATAGCGCAAGGCCACGCTCAGGTGTGCCGCCGCCTCCCGATGCGAACCCAACCGTGCGGCCTCCGTTCCCGCCAGGGGTGCGTAATCGAGGACGGCAGCGGCATTGCCGGCGCCAGCCGCGTGATGAACGATTCGGGTCAGCTCCGCACGCTGCTCCACCAGCGCCTGCAGCAGCTGATCGTGCAGTGCCCGGGCGCGCTCCGGCGTAACCGTGCTCTGCACTGCCAGACGGGCCAGCTCGTGCCGAAAGCCAACCGCATCGCCCTGCGCCGCGAACAGCCCACGCGAAAGGCCCTCATCTACAGCGGCTCCACGCTCACCGATAATGGATTGGATGAGCCATCGCTCCGTCTTTCCCGGCGACATCGAGACCAGCTCGGCCAGCTCACGCGTAGGCCGCGAGCAGCGCAGGAGACGCGCGAGCACGGCGTCCCGTACCGTCACCGGAACACTTTCGCCCGGGCTCGCGAGCACTTCGTGCACAAAGAATGGATTGCCGCCGGTCAGCTGATGCACTCGCGCGATGTCAAAATCGCTCTTCCCGGCCAGCCCTCCCACGGCGGCAGCGGACAGCGGCGCCAGGCGCATCCGCAGCACGTGCTGGCCGGTAAGCTCACCGATCGCCAGTCGCACCGGGTGGTGCATCGACAATTCGTCATCACGATACGTCGCGATGAACAGGGTGCTCGTGCGCTGGATGCGTCGGCCGATGGAGCGAAAGAAATCGAGCGTCGCCTCGTCGGCCCAATGCAGGTCTTCCAGTACGACCACGCAGGGACGCTCCGGTCGCGAGAATTCATTAAGCAGGCCCCGGAATAACCAATCGCGTGACTCACCAGCACCAGGGCCGTGGCCGTCACCGATCCCTGCCTGCGCCGCAATCTCCTGTATCGGTCCGAGCGCACGCGGCGTCGTCAGCGCATCGCAGGCACCCCACAGGGCGGCAGCATCGCGCCGATGGACCGATACGAATTGATCAACAAGTGAGCTCTTGCCGATGCCCGCCTCACCCGCGATTAAAACCAGCTTGCCGAAACCTGCACGCGCCTCCTGCAGGCACCGTTCCAGTTTTTCGAGTTGTTCCTGGCGCTCCAGCAGTTGCATGACGGATCAACCCAGTGAGACCAGGGTCGCGACAAACAGCAGAAACCTGAACAGCCAGACGATTTGGAAGAAGGACCAGGCGAAGACGACCGCCACTACTCCGCTGTACCAATAGCTCACCCGATACACGCGCAGCAGCATCGCGAACAGGTAGAGCGCCAACACCGCCTGGATGATGAGCGTCGGCACGCTGTCGGCCGTCATGACGCTCGCTGGCACACCGAGTGCCGCACCGAGTCGGACGAGCACCAGCAGCAGCGCGGGAATGAATACCCCGATAATGATCAGCGCAAAAGACCAGAAGTGGGTCGCAACCACCAGGTGTTCGGAGTAGTAGCGCTTCTTCCTGAACAGGAAGGCATAGAGCAACAGCGCGATGACCGGAATCAGCGCAAATAGCAGCGTCTTGGAAAGAGTTGCCGTCTTCTCGTTGTAGGCACGTTCGAACGCCGGGTACTCCATCCCCATTCCGTGCATCGCCGTGGCAACTTGGCTCGCTGCAAACGAGTGGTAATAGTCGTTCTGGTGCAGCTGCGTAGCCAGCGGCGTCGTAAAGGCGTTGTACGGAAAGATCGAATTCGAGAAATAGTACAAAACGCTGAACAGCAGGAACAGTCGCAGTGGGTTGACGTAACGGATGCGCCGCCCTTCCAGGTAGTCAGCGCTCAGCGCGCCGGGATGAGCGATGAGCCGCCAGGCGGTCCTCAGGATCTTGGAATCAAAGTGGGTGAAGGTTTCAATGGCTTCCGACAGGTAATGCCGGATCGAAAAATCGTGATTGTCACGTCGCTTCTCACCGCACTGACTGCAGTAGCGGCCCACGCCAGTGGCACCGCAGGAGGGACAGGCGAACGTCGGTTCGATCGACACTACTCCCACTCGATCGTCGCGGGCAACTTGCCGGAGATGTCATAGACCGCACGCGAAATGCCGGGTACGTCATGGTCCCGGTGGCGCGGCGCCCAGGATCGCCAGAATACACAGGACCAATCGAGAAGAACAGCTGGGCTGTTGCAGGTTCATGGCACTTTCACTCACTGCCGCAGCGCCCGGAAACCAGCATCGGACTCCAGATTCCTGAAGCATTCCTGTTGATACAGAATGAGGCTGGATCCGTCGGGCTTCTGAGCGGCGAGTGTCTCAAGCCACCGAATGGCACGATCGACATCGCGTCGGCGATTTTATCGACTCATCGATCGAAGCGGAAATCACCGGGCCGTCACTGCCGGCCCCGGGTGCAGCGGCCCGCTGATCGGCCTTGATGCGAGTGTATTGGCCCGATCAAGCACGGGGTCGACGCCCGCCCGCCAGTCTTTGAAACTCAATGGGATAAGCTCGTCCGGGTCGAGCGATCTGACGCGGAAGTGGAAAAAATAGTTCAGCCAGAAGCACACATCCCAATCGGTGCAGGCATGCTGGTAATCATGTTTACCCGTTTCGTATGCGACACACAGTGGGTGATTGGGTAAGCACGCCTGCCCCCCCTCCGAGTAGAACTGCAGCCGATCTCCCACGGGTTGGCCCAGGATCAACACGCGTTCCTGACCAGCGTGTTTCACGAAAGCGGCGGTGGAAATACCCGCCGAGAATGTTCCAGGGCCGGTCAGCATGATTATTTGCCCGGTCGATGCGATCAGTTTTGGCAGTTCGCGCGCAAAGCGATACGTGTTCACAAAGTCGCCGCCACCGTCGTAGCGCAAGTCGAGAATCACACTTCCGGGACGGACCTGCCGCAGGCGGCTTTCTGTGCTTGAAATGAAATCCGTGATGCTCTGGCCGTCTTGATCGGCGTTGGATTTGAACTGCACGAATTGTGTCCCCGTCCCCGGCAAGGACACAATTCGAAAGGGTTCGTCAAAATCGGTCCATGATTCTGGCAGAGGGTGGTCGGGTTCGAATGCCCGCCATTGTCCCGCGATTCCCGTCAAGGGTTCGCTCGACAGCCAACGATTGACGGAGGCCGCCGGCTCACTCGTCGGTGGCGAGTAGGCGTCCAGCCTCCTCGTGATTGTTGCACCATCAGGAGTATCCACGGTCCACATCGAGTGCCGCACGTCCGGCGCAACATCAATGCCGTACAACAGATCCTGAAGCACCAGATATTGCGAGGCTAGTAAACGTCGCCACTGGACAGTGCCGCCACGCAGTTTCTCGAGTTTGGCCAGGACGGCGTCAATTGACTGTCCATCGATCGCGGTCACTCGACCGCCCAGCAGATCCGCATTGGTCGCGGTCGCACGCATGATATACAGCCCGTCCGAAAACGGGGCCACACGTACCGGGAGCTCCAAAGGTACGGCACTGCGCTCATTCTCAACCCTGGAATGGCCGTTGTCGGCCAACGCATCCACTTGCATCAGTGCCACGCGCAAATGAGGTAGATCGAGCACAGTGCCGAGTGCCTCAAGCGCATCCAGACTTCGATTGGCCTCATTCCGGTCGGACGGTGCAAACGAGCGGTCCAAATCGATGAGCTGGCGGAAATAGCGAATGTCCTGACGTTGTGCCTCCAGAGCGCTGGCGGCGGGCGGATAGTGCGGCTTTGGAGCTGGCGGCTGAAAATGATGCCGCATCGCTGACAGAAACCCACCTGCGACAATGACGACCAGCAACACCAGTCCGAGCGCGATCACACTGATTCTCTTGGCCATGGATTTCATTCCTGGTGTTTCGACATGAGATGCAGGGGCTGAATAGCTATGTGCAGCGGCGTGCCTGAAAACAACGGCAACAGGGAGTCGATCAGTGGGTCCTGGAATCGACCCCGTCGGTTATTAATACCCCGGTACGGCGACGAGGTTGCACCGCACGTCAAAAGAGGTAGCACATGAGCTCCCGGGTGGCCGAGTCAGCGTGGCGAGATTGATTACCGGAATAGGTCTGGTTGCGCGTAGGAGGCCTGAGACCAGATGCCCGGGACAGCGCCGCAGGCAGAGACCGGCCTGGCTGTTACCGTCGGTATTTTCCGCTGGCCATGGCTTTCTATTCCCACTCGATGGTCGCCGGCGGCTTGCCGGAGATGTCATAGACCACGCGCGAAATGCCGGGCACTTCATTGACGATGCGCCGCGCGCACACATCAAGCAGCTCGTAGGGCAGATGCGCCCAGCGCGCGGTCATGAAATCGACCGTCTCGACGGCACGCAACGCCACCACCGGATCATGGCGCCGGCCGTCGCCGGCGACGCCGACGCTCTTGACCGGCAGGAACACCGCAAAGGCCTGGCTGGTCTTGTCATACCACCCGGCACGTCGCAGCTCCTCAATGAAAATGTGATCAGCGAGCCGCAGGGTCTCGGCCGCCTGGGGGGTGATTTCACCGAGGATGCGCACCCCGAGGCCGGGCCCCGGAAACGGGTGACGCTGGACCATCGCCGCGGGAAGCCCGAGCTCGATGCCGATGCGGCGCACCTCGTCCTTGAACAGCTCGCGCAGGGGTTCGACCAGCGTAAGCTTCATGCGCCCGGGCAGGCCGCCGACGTTATGATGGCTCTTGATCACGTGCGCCTTGCCCGTGCCGGCGCCGGCCGACTCGATGACATCGGGATAAATTGTGCCCTGGGCGAGAAACTCGACCCCGCTGATCTTCGCCGCCTCGGCCTCGAAAATGTCGATGAACAGGCCGCCGATGAGCTTGCGCTTGGCCTCCGGATCACTGATCCCACGCAGCGCTGCGAAGTAGCGCTCGCCGGCATTGACCCGGATCACCTTGACGCCCAGGTGCTTCGCAAACACGTCCATCACGGCATCGCCCTCACCGAGCCGCAGCAGGCCGTGATCCACGAACACGCAGGTCAGCTGCGCGCCGAT
>DATFUG010000111.1:0-4024 GCA_035261025.1 Steroidobacteraceae bacterium
GCGCGGCGCCAGGCCCTGCACATGCTGGCGGATATGCGCGATGTGCTCGGCGGTCGTGCCGCAGCAGCCACCGACGATATTGACGAAACCGCTGCGGGCAAATTCTCCCACCAGATCCGCCGTCTCGCAGGCGGGCTCGTCATACTCGCCAAAAGCGTTGGGTAGTCCGGCATTCGGATAGGCGCAGACGGCGACGTCAGCGATGCCGGCGAGTTCCTCGATGTGCGGACGGAGCTGGCGCGCACCGAGCGCGCAGTTCAGCCCCACGACTTCGGGCCGCGCATGACGGATCGAGTTCCAGAAGGCCTCGACGGTCTGGCCCGACAGCGTACGCCCGGAGGCGTCGGTGATCGTGCCGGAGACCATGATGGGCAGATCCAGGCCCTGCTCGTCGAGCACGCCGCGCACGGCGTACAGGGCGGCCTTGGCGTTGAGCGTATCGAAAATGGTCTCGATCAGGAGCAGATCGACCCCACCGGCTATCAGATTGCTCACCGCGTCGCGATAGGTTGCCGCGAGCTGGTCGAAGCCGATGTTGCGGAAGGCCGGATCGCTGACGCTCGGGGAGAGCGAGGCCGTGCGGTTGGTCGGGCCGAGCGCGCCTGCCACGAAGCGCGGGTGTCCATCACGCACGGCGAACTCGTCCGCCACGGAACGTGCCAGTTTCGCGGCGGCGAGGTTGAGTTCCCCGACCAGGCCCTCCAGCCGGTAATCGCCCTGCGAGGGCGCCGAGGAATTGAAGGTATTGGTCTCGATAATGTCGGCACCGGCGGTCAGGAAGCGCGCGTGAATGCCGCGTACCAGATCGGGCCGTGTGAGTGTCAGCAGGTCGTTATTGCCCTTCAGGTCGGAGGGCCAGTCGCGGAAGCGTTCGCCGCGGTAATCCTCTTCCGCCGGACGGAGCGACTGGATCATGGTGCCCATGGCGCCATCGAGCACCAGGATGCGCTCCTGCAGCAGCCGGCGGAATGCCGTGACGCGCTCGCTCCGGGTCATGTGCGTACTCCCAGCGCATGGCAGATGGCGTAGGTCAGGTCAGCCCGGTTGAGCGTGTAGAAATGGAATTCATCGACACCCTCGCGCGCGAGCGCCTCGACTTGCCCGACGGCGAAGGCGGCCGAGATCATCCGGCGCGTCTCCGGGTCGTCCTCGAGGCCGTCAAAACGCCGCTGCAGCCACTCTGGCACCGTTGCCCCGCAGCGCGCCGCGAAGTGCAGCATCTGCGGCATGCGCGTGATCGGCAGGATCCCGGGCACCAGGCTGGCGCGCACGCCGGCCGCCGCACACCGGTCGCGAAAGCGCAGGAAGGCCGTGGTGTCGAAGAAGAACTGGGTGATGGCGCGGGTCGCGCCGGCGTCGAGCTTGGCCTTGAGCGCGTCCAGATCGGACTCGAGGCTCGCCGCTTCCGGGTGCTTTTCCGGATAGGCGGCCACGGAGATGTCGAAGTCGCCGACATCGCGCAGGCCGCGCACCAGATCGGACGCGTGTTCAAAACCGCCGGGAGCGGGCACGTAGCCCACCGCGCCCTGCGGCGCATCGCCGCGCAGCGCCACGATGTGCCGCACGCCCTGGCGCCAGTAGTCGCGGGCGATGTCCAGCACCGCCTCGCGGCGGGCCCCGATGCAGGTCAGGTGCGGTGCGGGCGTCAGGGTCGTCTCACGCAGCACGCGCGTCACCAGCTGATGGGTGCGCTCGCGCGTGGAGCCATCCGCGCCGTAGGTCACGGACACGAAGCGCGGGCGGAGCGGCGCCAGGCGCTGGATGGAGCGCCACAGGGTCTGCTCCATCGCCGGATCCTTCGGAGGAAAGAACTCGAAGGTCACGGCCACGGCTCGTGCCCGCGGGCGCAGGGTGCTGCCGAGCTCTTCGAAGCGAGCGTTGTCCGCGGACATCTGAGGTAACCCCTGCCTTCAGGACGCCCGATGCGCGAGTGCCAGCAGATGGTGGCCGCTGGCCAGATCGCAGGGCCGCAGGCGCGCCAGGTGCAGGCCGCCGCGATCCAGCCATTGGCGCAGGCACTGGAGCGGGTTCGCACCACCGCAGGCCTCGATGTCATCGAAGCGCTCCACCAGCAGGAGGCGCCCGGATTTGCGCAGCGCCCGCGCGGCTTCGGCCAGCACCCCGGCGGGATGCTCGGCCCCCGCCAGCACGTGCGCAATCGTCACCGTATCGAACGAGCCGCTCTCGAGGGGCAGGGCGTACATATCGCCGCGATGAAATTCGCAGTGCGCGAAACCACGGCCGTGGACGCGCGCGCGCGCCAGCCGCAGGGCCGGTGCGGACAGATCCAGCCCCACCGCGTGAGTGGCCAGCGGCCCCAGCATCTCGATCATCCGTCCCGTCCCGGTACCGATGTCGAGCAGTTCGCCCACCGCGACCGCACCCAGGACCTCGCGCAACAGCACGCTCAAGCCCAGGTCTTCCGTATCTGCGGGACCCGCACTGGCCAGCTCCCCGGCCGCCATCCGGCCCCGATCTCCGACCACGTTCGACAGTCGCACCCGATCGCGCCGCAACGCCGGATCTTCCGGATCGATCGCGGCCAGCAATTCGTGCACCCACCGGGACCGGGCGCCGGTCGCCGGCGTGCGGTAGTACACACACTGCTGCTCCCGGAAACGGTCGAGAAAGCCCGCCTCGGTCAGCAATCGCAGGTGCCGCGATACGCGCGGCTGGCTTTGGCCCAGGACGCGGCAGACCTCGCCCACCGTCAGTTCGCCGTGGCCCAGGAGGGCGAGCAGGCGCAGGCGCGTGGGCTCGGCCAGGCCCTTCAGGGCCCGCACGGCAAGCTGCACATTGACTCCGGCCTCAGCCATGTTAAATATATAAACAAATCTTGATATATTTGCTAGTCTAGCGTGATTAATCGTGTCCGGGCACCGATTTAGCCCCGGCAGGCCGCTTCTGCTACCCTGCACGGCCTTTTTTCGCCCTGCCCGCTTCAGACTCTGAGCCCCGCATGCAGCGCCCCATCCGCAACATCGCCATCATCGCCCATGTCGACCATGGCAAGACCACGCTGGTCGACTGCCTGCTCAGGCAGTCGGGCACCTTTGCTGCGCATGAAAAAATCACCGAACGGGTGATGGACTCCAATGACATCGAGCGCGAGCGGGGCATCACGATCCTGGCGAAGAACTGCGCCATCGAATATGGCGGCACGCGCATCAACATTGTTGACACGCCCGGCCATGCCGACTTCGGTGGTGAAGTCGAGCGTGTGCTGTCGATGGTCGATGGGGTGCTGATCCTGGTCGACGCCGTCGAGGGCCCGATGCCGCAGACGCGTTTCGTCACGCGCAAGGCCTTAGGGCTCGGCCACAAGGCCATCATCGTGGTGAACAAGATCGATCGCCCCGGTTCGCGGCCGGGCTGGGTCGTGGACCAGACTTTTGACCTGTTCGACAAGCTCGGCGCCACCGATGAGCAGCTCGACTTTCCAGTGCTGTACGCCTCGGCGCTCCAGGGCTGGGCCAGTCTCGATCCGACCCGGGTCGAGACCGACATGACGGCGCTGTTCGAGGCGGTACTGCAATACGTGCCGCCGCCACGGAGCGAGCCGGATGGGCCGCTGCAATTGCAGATCTCGACGCTCGATTACAACTCCTACGTCGGCCGCATCGGCATCGGCCGGATTCGCCGCGGCACCCTGCGCGCCGGCAGCCAGGTGGCGCTGCGCTACGGCGATGAGGATCGGGGCACGGCCCGCATCGCCCAGGTGCTCGCTTTCAAGGGCCTGCAGCGCGAGAGCGTGGAAGAAGCCGCGGCGGGCGATATCGTCGCGGTCACCGGCATTGAGGGCGTGAACATCGGCCTGACGGTCTGCGACGTGGAGCTGGCCGAGGGGCTGCCGCCCATCCAGGTCGACGAACCGACCCTGGCAATGAATTTTCAGGTCAACACCTCGCCCTTCGCAGGGCGCGAGGGAAAATTTGTCACCAGCCGGCAGATCCGCGAGCGCCTGATGCGCGAACTGCAGAGCAATGTCGCGCTGCGCGTCGAGGAGACCGAGGAGCCCGACGTG
>DATFUG010000112.1:0-4637 GCA_035261025.1 Steroidobacteraceae bacterium
GGCTTCGGCAATCTGCCGGTAGGCGCCCAGGAATTGCGTGCCGACGGCGCGCATGAATTCGAAACACCGCTCCCACGGCATGCCGAACACAGGTGTCCCGGCATTCAGGTCATCGAAGAAGATTCCGCCCACGCCGCGCGCCTCAGCGCGGTGCCGCAGGAAGAAGTATTCGTCGCAGCCGCGGCGCAGCTCCGCGTACAGGCCCGCGTGGTAGGGCGCACAGGCTGCCGCGGCCGCCCGATGCCAGAGCACGACGTCCTCGGCGTAAGGCAGGTAAGGCGTGAGATCGAATCCGCCGCCGAACCACCAGACATCCCCGGCACTGAAGAAGCGCACGTTCATGTGGCTGGTCGGAATGTGCGGGCTGCGCGGGTGCATCACCACCGAGACGCCGAGCGCGCGGTAGCTGCGGCCGGCGAGCTGCGGATTGCGGGCCGTCGCCGCAGGCGGCAGCTTCTCACCGCGCACGTCGGAGAGCGCGACGCCCCCGCGCTCGAACAGCGCGCCGCCTTCCAGGACCGCCGTGATGCCCTCGCCCGCCAGTGCCCCGCCTTCGCCGGAGCGCAGCCAGGAATCCCGCTCGAAGCCACGCGTGCCGTCGGCCGCGGCGAAGGCGGCGCACAACCTGTCCTGCAGTTCGCCCAGGCTGGCGCGCACGGCCGCGCATCGTTCCTCGCTCAATGCTTGACCATGACGTGGCGGACGACGCTGTAGTCCTCGAGCGCGTAGGTGGACAGATCCTTGCCGTATCCGGAACGCTTCAGGCCGCCGTGCGGCATCTCCGAGACCAGCATGAAATGCGTGTTGATCCAGGTACAACCGTAGCGCAGGCGCGCCGCCACCTGCATGGCGCGACCGACATCGCGTGTCCAGACCGAGGAGGCCAGCCCGTAGTCCGAGTCGTTGGCCCAGGCCACGGCGTCCTCGGCGTCCTTGAAGCGCGTGACGGAAACCACGGGCCCGAAGACCTCGCGGCGCACGATCTCATCGCTCTGGCGCGCGCCGGCGATCACCGTCGGCTGGTAGAAGAAGCCCTGGCCGGCTCGCGGCTTGCCGCCGGTGACGATCTCGATGTGCTTTTTCGCGCTGGCGCGTTCCACGAACCCCGCGACGCGCTCGCGCTGCTCGGCGCTGATCAGGGGGCCCATCTCAACGCCGGCCTCCTGCTGCGTGCCCAGCTTGATGGTGCCGACGGCGGCGGCAAGATCAGACACGACGCGATCGTAGACCCCGGCGCCGGCATAGATGCGGCAGGCCGCGGTGCAGTCCTGGCCGGCATTGTAGAAACCAAAGGTGCGCACGCCGCTCACGAGCAGATCGATGTCGGCGTCGTCGAACACGATGACCGGCGCCTTGCCACCGAGCTCCAGATGGGTGCGCTTGGTGCCGTGGGCCGCCGCTGCGAGAATTTTCTCGCCCGTTGCGACGTCGCCCGTCAAGGAAATCATGGCCACGGCGGGGTGCGCCACCAACGGCGCGCCCACGCTCTGCCCGCGCCCGCAGATCACGTTGACGACGCCGGGCGGAAACAGCTCGGCCAGCAAGGCCGCGAGCTTCAGGGCGCTGAGGGGTGTCTGCTCCGAGGGCTTGAGCACCACGGTGTTGCCGGCGGCGAGCGCCGGCGCCAGCTTCCAGGCCGCCATCAGCAGCGGGTAGTTCCACGGTGCGATCGATGCGACCACTCCCACCGGGTCGCGGCGGACCATGCTGGTGAAGCCGGCCGCATATTCGCCGGCAATGGCGCCGTGTACGGTGCGGGCCGCCCCCGCGAAGAAGCGGAACACATCCGCGATGGCGGGCATCTCATCGCCACTCACGGCGGCCAGCGGCTTGCCGCAATTCTGCGATTCGATCGAGGCGTATTCGGCGGCCTCGCTCTCAATGCGATCGGCGAGTTTCAGGAGCAGCGCGGCGCGTTCCTTCGGCGGCGTTGCCGCCCAGGCTGCGAAGGCGGCCTGCGCCGCTGCCACGGCGGCCTCGATCTGCTCCTTCGAAGCCTCAGGCACCGAAGCCAGGGTCTTGCCGCTGGCAGGATCCAGGACTTTCTCGACGGCGCCCCGGCCCGCGACCAGCTTGCCGTTGATCAGTAATTTGGTGTGCATGGCGATGGGTCCATTCTCGATCAGAACGTGGTCACCGGGAAGGGCTATGGGCTGCAAGCAATCGCTTCAGTTCCGACAGGCCACGCGCCAGGACGGCATCACCCGTGCCGGTGGCGGGCTCTGCGACCAGGACGGGTGGCAGCCAGCTCTGGCGCAGCGTGCCGTTGGGGTGGTAGAGCTGCTCGGTGGCGAAAGCCACGTCCATGCCGGTTTGCGGCAGATGAAAGTCGCTCACCGCACCGGCCAGATGGGCCATCGGTGTACCGACGACCACCGCGCGCTGCATGGCGTCCAGACCCACCGCCATGCCCTCGCCCATGCTGCCCGTCCAGTGATCGACCAGCACCACCAGGGGCGCCTCGTAGGTGAACGGGCCACGGGGCGCGACGAGCTCCAGCCAGTTGCGCTCGACATCCCCCTGCCCGTAGTTGGGGATTCGATGATGCTGATAGGGCAGCATCGCATGCACGAACCGTCCCATGATCCCCAGTGCCACGGAGCTGTCGCCGCCACTGGGGACATCGCGCAGGTCCAGGATCAGCCCTGCCGTGCCCTGCAACTGCGCGAGCGCCTGATCGAATGCGGCCACCGTGGGCTGCTCACCGAGCGAGTTGTTCAGACGAATCAGGCCGAGGTCTGCGGGCAAGCGCTGCACGGAGAGCGCGTCCGCCGCACGCTCGAAGCGCCGCTCGAGCGGCAACGTGATGATGCGGTTGTGGCCGTGCAGGTCGCGGATCGTAAAGTGCCGCTCCTCGTCGGCCCGACCGGCGAGCAGCGAGAGCAGCGCCCAGCAGCGTGACGGGGCATCCTGGCCGTCGACTGCAGCTGTCAGGCGCGCGGCGATGGCGCCGGCGAGCGGTTCATCGCCCACATGCGTAACGTAGTCACCGGGGGAGATACCGGCGCGTTCCGCGTCGCTCCCGTATCGCACGGCAATGACGCGCGCCTCCTGCCCGGCGGGTTCGGCCCAGATATCGGCAAAGGTGGGCACCGGCAGCCAGCGATGCGGATTGTGGGAACGCACCTCGGCGTGAAAATCGTGCAGCTCGTCGAGCGCCGCTTCAAGCACCGCGGCGAACGACTCCGGCGTACCGGCGGCCGCCACTGCGGCGGAGAAACGCTCCGTCCACGTCAACCAGGGCTTCTCGGTGCGGTCGAGCCAGGCATAGTTGTCCGTAAAATCCCCAACGAACTCCCGGAAATCCGCCTGCCGCGCAGCCAGGGTCAATTCCCCGGGCACGGCGGCCGCAGGATGAATGCCGACCAGGATCGTCAGGAGTACTATGGTTGGCAAACCGGCCTTGGCGGTGGCGTGTGCCATGCCGGGCATATTCGCATACCGAGGTGTCTCACGTGCATACCGACAAGCCTCTGCGCAGGTCCGTCGTTGCGATCGCACTCCTGTGTACCGCGGTCGCCGCTGTAAGGTCCGCGGCCGCGGATCCGGCCCCTGCCCTCGATCCGGGCTTGAGCGCGGTGGTCGCGAGCCCGGAGCGATCCGCGCCTTTCGTGGCGCGCGACGGCGCCCGTCATCCGGCCGAGGAGCTGAGCTTTTTCGGACTGCGGCCGGCTATGACGGTGGTCGAACTCTGGCCCGGGACGGGGTACTGGACCGAGATCCTCGGGCCCTATCTTGCGGCGCAGGGTCACTACTATGTGGCGCTGCCGACACCGCGTCCGGATGGTGAGGATCAGGGCGTGGCGCGCTGGAGCGAGCGGGTCGAGAAGCAGAAGGCGCGGCTCGGCACCATCGTTCGCACCAGACTCGGACCCCCAGGTCAATACGAGATTGCACCGCCCGGTTCCGCCGATCTGGTCGTGACCTTTCGCAACCTGCACAACTGGATTGAGGGCGGGTTTTCCAGCGATGCGCTCGCGGCCTGCTACAAGGCCCTGAAGCCCGGCGGCATCCTCGGCATCGAAGATCACCGTGGACGGAACGATCAGCCGCAGGATCCCAAGGCGCAAAGCGGCTACCTGCGCCAGGACTACGTCATCGCCATGGTCAGACAGGCGGGCTTCGAATTCGTGGCGGCCTCGGAAATCAATGCCAATGTCAAAGACACGAAGGATTGGCCTGAAGGCGTGTGGACGCTGCCACCGACGCTGACGCTGGGAGAAAAGGATCGCGCCCGCTACCAGGCGATCGGCGAGGCCGACAACTTCGTGCTCAAGTTCCGCAAGCCCGCACGCTGATGCGCCTCAACGCCCGCCCATGACCGCCGCATAGTCGGCCGACCACCTGCGGTAGGGCACGCAGCTGGTCTGGGTCCTGCAGCTCGCTTCAGGCGTGCGCCAGAAGTGGAGCTTGTCGAACAGGTTCACGCCGTTGGTCCTGCAACCCCCGGGGCCGAGCAGCGCGTTGTTGGCGCAGGCAGCCGGTACCGTCGGCAGCGAGCCGAAGCGCGCCGCCACGTCGCCCTGCACTTTCGGAGACAGGGACCACTCGAGCCATTTGTAGGCGCAATTGGGGTGCCTGGCCCGCGCGTACATCATCGTGGTGTCGGCCCATCCGGTCGCACCCTCCAGAGGGAT
>DATFUG010000113.1:0-2453 GCA_035261025.1 Steroidobacteraceae bacterium
GGCCGCGTCGCCGGCCTGCACGCAGCTCGCAAACGCCTCAACGGTTACGCCAGACAGAATGGCCAGCGCAATGCGCGGGCCCACCCCGGAGACCTTGAGGAGACTGCGAAACAGCGCGCGCTCTTCGCCTGTCGCAAAACCAAACAGCACGTGGGCGTCTTCCCGCACCACCAGGTGCGTCAGGAGCCGCACCGGCTCACCGAGCGCGGGCAATCCATAGAACGTCGACATCGGCGCCTCCAGCTCGTAGCCGACACCGGCCACTTCGAGCAGCAGGGCTGGCGGCGCCTTGTGCCGGAGCAAACCCGCCAGGGAACCGATCACGCGCGCAGTCCTGGTCGCACCACGCGCACCGGCGCTACGCGGCGGGCGCGCGGCGTGTAAATCAGTGCCGCCAGACGCCGGGTCTGGGCGTGGCAGAGCGCCACGGCCAGGGCATCTGCGGCGTCAGCCGCGGGGCGGCGCTCGAGCTTAAGGAGCGTGGTGACCATCCGCGCCACCTGCATCTTCTCGGCGGCCCCAAAGCCACTGACGGCCAACTTAATGGCCCGCGGTGCATACTCGAAGGCGTTGGCTCCCAGGCCGACGGCGGCACAGATGGCGGCGCCCCGCGCCTGGCCGAGCTTGAGCGCGCTGTCGGGATTGCGGTGCACGAAGACACGTTCAATCGCAATCTCGTCCGGCCGGTGTTCGGCGATCAGGGCCGCCACCGCGTCGTAGATGCGGCGCAGGCGCAGCAGAAAATCTCCGCTCCCAGCCTTGATGCAGCCGTGGGCGACGTGCCGTTCACCCGCGCTCCCACAGTCGATCACGCCGTAGCCGGTCCGGAGCGAGCCCGGATCGAGGCCGAGAATCCGGCAGTGCACCGCCGCCACCGCCCGTGGCGCTGCTGCGCCGGCGCTGGGGGCGGCGCCCTCAGGCCGGAAGCTGCGCCAGGAGCTGCCGGAATACCGCGCCATGCCACCACTTGCCGTGTTCGCCCATTGCTTGAATGATAGCCGGAAGCACCCGCCCCCACACGCCCAATAGCATCGCAAGCATTTGGAAACCATCAGCAGAATCGCCGCGCCTCCCGCCGCGGCAATCGCCGCCGCCCAGGCCGCGTTTGCCGAGCTGGGCCTGGACCGCACGCTCCAGGAACAGGGCGCAGAGACGGCGCGACTCGTCGGCCAGATCACCGATGAGCCCGACATTGCCGTGGCCGCCTGGCTCGCGCAGGCACGCAAGGCCGGCTTCGATTGCAGCACGGCAACCGCCATCGCCCGCTTCGGCACGGCGGCGGAACGGCTCGCCGATCAGCTCGGGCGAGTCGGCGATATCGGCCTGCCCGCGGACTGGAACGCGAGCCGCGGTCTCAATGCCCGCCAGGCCGAGACGCTGCGCAAGATGCTGCTGGCGATTGCCGCTGATCCACGGCTCATCGTAGCGCGCCTCGCCACGGAGCTGGTGCGACAGCGCCACGGCCGCAGCCGACCCGCGGCGGAGCAACAACGATCGGCGCTCGAGGCGCGTGAGATCTACGCGCCGCTCGCCAATCGCCTGGGGCTTTGGACCGTCAAGTGGGAGCTGGAGGATCTGGCCTTCCGCCAGCTCGAGCCGGCGGAATACCACCGCATGGCCGCCGCCCTGGCCGAGCGACGAGTGGATCGCGAACGCTACATCGAGCAGGCCTGCGCGCGGCTTGCTGCCGACCTGGCGCAGGCAGGTATCAAGGCCCAGGTCTACGGGCGGCCGAAGCACATCTACAGCATCTGGCGCAAGATGCAGCGCAAGCACCTCGCCTTCGAGCAGGTGTTCGACGTGCGCGCCGTGCGCATCGTGGTAGACACCGCGGCCGATTGCTACGCCGCGCTCGGGCTGGTGCATGGCCTGTGGTCCTATGTGCCGGGCGAGTTCGACGACTACATCGCCACGCCCAAGGACAACAACTACCGCTCGATCCACACCGCCGTCACCGGTCCCGAAGGCAAGTCGCTTGAAATCCAGATCCGCACCCGCGACATGCACGAACAGGCCGAACTCGGCGTTGCCGCGCATTGGCGCTACAAGGAAGGCGGTGCCCGCGATGCAAACTATGAGCGCAAGATCGAGTGGGCGCGCAGCATGCTGGATCCGGCGCGCGCCGACAGCGCGGACGGGGACTTCATCGATCGCGTGCGCGGTGAGCTGTTCTCCGACCGGCTCTACGCGCTCACGCCGCGCGGCGAGGTCGTGGACCTGCCTCGCGGCGCGACGCCGCTGGATTTTGCCTATCACGTGCACACTCAGCTCGGGCACGGTTGCCGCGGTGCGCGCGTCGATGGGCGCATTGCACCGCTGAACCAGCCGCTCGCCAATGGCGAGATCGTCGAGATCATTACCGGACGGAGCGGCGGACCGAGCCGCGACTGGCTGGCGATTGATGGTGGCTTCCTCGCCTCCTCACGCAGCCGCGCCAAAGTGCGCGCCTGGTT
>DATFUG010000114.1:0-3162 GCA_035261025.1 Steroidobacteraceae bacterium
GGTGCCACCAGCCACATTATGGAGCACGCTGACCTGCCGGTACTGATGGCGCACTAGCGCCTTCGGATCCGGAAATAGGCGTTATGGAACTGCGATGACCGCTCTTGCCTCAACAGCGGACATTCCTCAGTCCACTTCCGATGTCCGTTTTGTGCCAACAACGGACATCGGAAAAGTGACCTAGCTGGCCTAGCCCAGTGCAGCGCTGATCGTGTTAACTAGGTCATCTTCCGTGAACGGCTTCAAAATAATTCGCAAGTCGTTGAACTCTTTCAGGACGTCGACATCACTATAGCCGGTGATGAGGATGACTGGCAAAGTTGGCCGCATCGCGCAGATCACCTTCGCAAGCTCGCCGCCGCTCATTTCCGGCATGGCGAAGTCTGCGAGAACTAGATCTATTTCCTGATTGCTTGCGAGCACTCGGAGCGCTTCAGTGCCGCTCTCCGCCGACGCCGTTGGATATCCGAGACTATCGAGCATCCTGACCGTGGATTTGAGGACGACCTTGTCGTCATCCACGACCAGAACACGCAACCTCTTCATGGTCTGCGGACGTTTGCTCGCATCAACGAAGCCCGCTTCGTGATCAGCAACGTCGACCTCAGCGCGCGGCAAGAAGATCTTCACCGCAGTACCCTGGCCGAGGCGTGTCTCAATACGCACGCCGCCACCGGACTGTTTGGCAACACCGAAGACTTGCGCCAATCCGAGGCCTGAACCTTTTCCCGGTTCCTTCGTCGTGAAGAAGGGCTCAAACACATGCGGCAGCACGTGGTCTGGGATACCGGTGCCGGTGTCCTTGACGGCGAGACCTACGTAGTCTCCCGGCGACGGCTCTTCCGGCCGGAAGGACTCGCTTTCGATAACGGTGTTGAACGTCTCGAGAGTGAGCGTGCCGCCCGGCTGCATCGCATCCCTGGCATTGATGGCGAGGTTGAGAACGATCAGCTCGATTTGGTTTGGATCGACCAAAGCGGGCCAGAGATCCGGAGAAAATGTCGTTTTGAGTTTCACCGTGCCGCCCAAGGTGACGCTGAGCAGATTGCTCATGCCAACGAGCTTGCTGTTTAGATCGACCTCGAGGGGTTCAAGCCGCTGTTGCCGCGAAAAGGCGAGGAGTTGCGCAATGAGCTTCGCGCCCCGATCAGCAGCGGTCTGGATCAATTCGATGCCTTCCTGGTCGTGAGGCCCTTGCACTGTGCGGGAGAGCAAACGCGCGTTGGTGAGCACGACACTGAGCAGGTTATTGAAATCGTGCGCCACGCCTGTCGTGATCTGCCCGATTGCATCAAGTCGCTGCAATTGCTGAACGGCGGCTTCGGCCATCTCCCGTTGTGCGATCTGCGAGCGCAGCGCGTTATTGGCCTCTTCCAGCTCCCGAGTTCGTGCTTCGACGCGGCGCTCGAGCGTTTTCTCAATACGTTTTCGATCGGTGACATCGATCGCGACGCCATAAAACCAAACGGGCTTGTCATTCTCGAAATGCGTCTGGCCACGCGTCGCGATCCAACGCTCTCTGCCGTCGTTGCCGAGCACCCGATATTCGACGTCGTAAACACCGTCGCCCTGTGGGTCAGTACACCGTTGAATAGCAGCCTCGACAGCTCCCAGGTCGTCCGGATGCACCGCTGTGCGCCAGGTGTCGTAATCCACAGTCGCATCCGCCGGAAGGCCCCACATCGCCCGGCACTTTTCGTCCCACTCCAGCTCATTAGTTTGAGGGTTCCAGGAATAGCGGCCCAATTTTACCAAATCGACCGCAGCCTTTAGCCGCGCCTCGCTCTCGCGCAAGGCCCGTTCGGCCTGGTCCCGCTCCGCCTTTTCCTTTACGGCGTTGGTGGTTTCGAAAGCAGTGGCGAGATTGGCGACGACCGCGCCCGTCTCATCGCGGATGGGCGTAAAATACGACGTGAAAAACGCTTCCTCTGGACCGCCGTTGCGCAGGAGCGTCCAGGGATGGTCTTCCAGCGTAACGGTCTCGCCCGCGAAAACACGGTGGTGGATCGCCTCGGTCGCCTCCCATACCTCGCCCCAGACTTCGCGCCCCGGTCGGCCGAAGGCACGAGGATGCTTCGTGCCCATGAACGCCCGATGGACCTCATTGTAGATTAGGATGCGCTCGGGACCCCAGATCAGATTCATCGCGAGTTGCGATGCCATCATAAGGTCAATGGTGGTCTTGAGGCTCTGGGGCCAACTGGAAATCGGCCCAAGCGGAGTCTTCTCCCAATCGAACGCGCGAACGCGCGCGCCCATCTCGCCGCCGCTCGCGGGCCAAGCTGATGGTCCTGGGTGAAGGTCCTTGCCCACTGAGCCTCTCGCGTGCGCCGGGGAACAGGCCGCCGTTGCGCTCAAGTACGATAGATTAGCCCAAGCAATCAGCATCAAAAAGCACCTTCCTGCAGGTGGATTGGCTTGGTGCCCTTAAGTCCGCTCCGGGTCAAAACCGGAAGTCGGACTGCACAATCGCCATGTCCGCTTTCCCCCCGTTAGCGACCAGACAGCGGACATCGCCTAAGGTCCGTTTTGTGCCAACAGGAGACTCATGCACTGCAGCAATTAGCAGCGTTATTCGATCACCTCGTCGGCGCGCAGCAGAAATGACTCTGGGATCGTCAGCCCGAGCGTCTTCGCCGTCCGCAGATTGACGACCAACTCCAACTTTGTCGGCTGCAGGATCGGCAAGTCAGCTGGCTTAGCGCCGTTGAGAATCCGAGCGACTTGCCCGGCGATCAGGCGATACGTATCCGTCAGGCTTAATCCGTAGCTGAGCAGCCCGCCGTCCGCGGTGAACTCGCGAACGTCGTACATCGCGGGCAGTGCATGCCGCGCCGCGAGTGCGACCAGTTGCTCGCGCCAAAGGAAGAAAAGCGGATCGACGGGAATGAGGACCGCGCTGGCCCTCTCTTGGACGAGAGTTTCGAAGGCGACGTCAAAGTCGCGCTCGCCGCCGGCCTTTACGACGAGAATCTGTTTTCCAACAATGCGGGCGGCCGCCTGCAACTGTCCTATTTCGAGGTCGGTCCTTGGGTTATTCGGGTTTGTCAGCAGGCCGATCACCGTGACTGTAGGCACTACCTCGATCAGCAACTCCAGTCGTTTTGAGGCAACCTCGACAGCAAAAAAGTTCACGCCGGTGATATTGCCGCCCGGTCGGTT
>DATFUG010000115.1:0-10595 GCA_035261025.1 Steroidobacteraceae bacterium
TCGGCGTGGGAGAATTCGTGGAAGAACTTGAGCTTGCGCAGCAGGCTGAACTGCTCCTGCTGATCCACGCGCGTATATTGCTGGCGCAATTGCTGGTGCACGCGGGTCAGCTCCGCCGCCAGGTCGAGGCCGCTCTTCTGGCGGCGCTCCGGGTCCTTCTGCATGGCGGTCGCGACCACCACCTCGAGTTCCTCGGGAACATCGTTGCGCAGCGTGTGGATCGGCGGCGGGGTCGCGTAGACGATCTGGTGCAGCAGCTTGGCGAGATTGCCGGCGCGGAAGGGGCGCGTGCCGGTCAGCAGTTCGTACATCACCGCGCCGAGGGAGTAGATGTCCGAGCGGTTTGAGAGCTCGAGGCTCTGCACCTGCTCGGGCGACATGTAGCTGGGCGAGCCGGCAATGCCCTCGATTCGCGAGATCTCCGAGTCGGCCACCAGCGCGATGCCAAAATCGATGATGCGCACCTCGCTGGCCTGGGTGAGCATGATGTTGGAGGGCTTGATGTCGCGATGGATCACGCCGCGGCTGTGGGCGTAGTGCATCGCCTTGACGCACTTGAACATGATCTCGACGACGTCATCGACGCGCAGCAGGTTGTCGGGCCGGCAGTAGGTCGCCAGCGTGCGCGCACCGTGCACGTGCTCGGTCACGATGTAGCAATGCCCGTTCTCTTCGCCGGCGTCGTAGATCGGCAGGATGTTCGGGTGATGCAGCATGCCCACCATGTGGGCTTCGGACAGGAACATCTTGCGGGTGACGCGGGCGCGCTCATCGTCGCCCCCGGTGTCCATGTTGTACACCTTGATTGCGACATCGCGCCCGTAATACGAATCGTGCGAGAGATAGACCGTGCCGGTGCTGCCCCGGCCGACCTCATTGATGATGGGATACTTGCCGATGCGTTCCGGAATCGCCGGCGGCCGGGAACTGGTCGTTGCTGGAACTGCCATCGACATTGGGTCTGGTGCCTGGTGCCGCGATAACCGGATCGAGGATACGGATCGCTCGCGCGCCGATCTGTGACCTGCATCGCGGAACCCCGGGGGCCGGACCAGCGGATCCGGGGTACTTACGCCCTGAAGTGATCGAAGGGAGGTTGCGCGAACTGGATCACAGTCCCGTTGCGCTTCAGCTCCGTGCCGGGAGCCTCGCGCAGGCGCCCGCAGCAGTGCAACGGCACGCCCACGCTGGCGCCCAGGTCCCGCAGTTCTGCCGCATGGGGGGCGCTTGCCGTGAAGCACAGTTCGTAGTCCTCGCCCCCCGCCAGCGCCTGCTGCCACGCCCCATCAGCGCTTACGGCCTGCAGGGCCGTCGAGAGGGGCAGCCGATCGATGTCCAGTTCGGCCCCACAGCCGCTGGCCGCAGCCAGCCGCGGCAGGTCGGTGAGCAGGCCATCGGACAGATCAATGCAGGCACTCGCCAGCGGGCGCAGAGCGATCCCAAGGGCAACCCGCGGCGTCGGATATTCAAAACGCGCGCACAGCCACGCCCGGGCGCCCCCGACATCGGCGGGCGGCTCTGCTCCAGCGCTGTCCCCCGCCAGACGCAGCGCCAGGCCCTGGGCCGCGTCGCCCAGGCTGCCACTCACCCAGATTTCCTCACCCGGCCGCGCGCCACTGCGGCGCAGCGCCGTGCCCTGGGGCACCTGGCCTGTCAGCTGCACCTGGATCGTCAGTGGGCCACGACTCAGGTTCCCGCCCACCAGGGCCACGCCATGCTCGCGCGCCAAGCGCGCGAAACCGACGGCAAATTCGCCGAGCCAGGCCTCGTCCAGATGCGGGAGCGTAAGGGACAGCAGCGCCCAGGCCGGCGTCGCGCCCATCGCCGCGACGTCGCTGAGATTGATCGCGAGGGCGCGATGGCCGAGGGAGCGCGCCGCGCTGCCCGCCGGAAAATGGACCTGCTCGATGAGCGCATCCGTGCATTGCACCAGCTCCCACCCCGGCGCCGGCCGCAACAGCGCCGCGTCATCACCAATCCCTAAGGCCACGTCCGTGCGCACGGCGCCCAGGTGCCGGAAATAGCGCTCGATGATTTCCGTTTCGCCCATGCCTGAAGGGCCTCAGCGCTCCGTGGGGCGCCAGGCTCGCGCGGCGCGGTCCAGTACGCCGTTGACGAACTTGTGGCCATCGGTGGCGCCAAAGCGGCGCGCCAGACCGACCGCCTCGTCAATGACGACGCGAAACGGCAGCTGCGGCTGGTGCTGCAATTCCACGCTGGCGACCAGCAGCACCGCATGCTCGATCGGGTCCAGCGTCGCGGGAGCACGATCCAGGAACGGTGCCAGCCCGGCATCCAGCTGCTCGTGCTGCTCGACCGCAGGTTGCAGCAGGGCGCGGAAATACTCGCCATCGGCACGCGCCATGTCCGCATCGAGCGCGAATTCACCGGCCAGGTCCTGCCACGGCGCGGGATTGAGCTGCCAGCGGTAGAGCGCCTGCACGGCGAGGCGCCGCGCGAGCGCCCGCGCCGCCGTCTGCGGGTTGAAGTTTCGGGCCATGGTTCGTGGCGAGTATATCGGAGCGGTGGCGCCCGACTACTTCGTCTTGCCCTTACCGCCGGGTTCCACGGGCAGGAGGGGCAGCTGCTCGCGCCCCGCCGGGTGCGGCGGCTCGCGGCGCCGCCGGTGGCGACGCAGACCGTCGATGGTCTCGCCAAACGCCTCGACATCCTGGAAGCTGCGGTACACGGAAGCGAAGCGCACGTAGGCCACCTCATCGAGGTGGCGCAGCTCCTCCATCACCAGCTCGCCCACCTGGCGTGCGGGGACCTCGCGCTCGCCCAGCACACGCAGGCGATGGCAGATCCGGGCGACCGCATCTTCGATGGCCTCGCTGCTGACCGGTCTTTTTTCCAGCGCCTTGACCATCCCGGCGCTGAGCTTGGCCTCATCGAAGGGCTCACGGCTCCCGTCGCTCTTGATCACCCGCGGCAGCAGCAGCTCGGCCGATTCGAAGGTGGTGAAGCGCTCGCCGCAACTGAGGCATTCACGGCGCCGGCGTATCTGGCGCCCGTCGGCCGCGAGCCGCGAATCGGTCACGCGGGTATCAGCATGCGTGCAGAACGGGCAGTGCACCTGGCTCATCGCTCCGGTGGTGCGCGCATCGGCGTCAGACTAGCCGCCGTACACCGGAAATCGCCGGCACAGGTTAAGCACTTCGCGTCGCACGCGTTCCACGACCGGGGCGGCGCCTTCCGCCTCGATGACGGCGACGATCCAGTCGGCGACCTGCCGTACCTCGGGCTCTAGAAAGCCGCGCGTCGTCACCGCCGGGGTGCCAATGCGCAGTCCGCTGGCAATCGTCGGCGGCCGCGGGTCATTGGGCACGGCATTCTTGTTCACGGTGATGTTCGCATGACCCAGGGCGGCGTCGGCGTCCTTGCCCGTGAAATTGCGCTTGCCCAGGTCGACCAGGAAGAGGTGATTGTCCGTGCCGCCGGACACGATGTTCAGCCCCCGGGCCGCCAGCGCGGCGCTCATGGCACGCGCGTTCGCGAGCACCTGCTGCTGGTAGGCGCGGAACTCAGGCTGCTGCGCCTCCAGCAGCGCCACGGCCTTCGCGGCGATCACGTGCATCAGCGGACCGCCCTGGGTGCCCGGAAACACCGCTGAATTGAGCTTCTTGGTGATGGCCTCGTTGGCGCGCGCCAGGATCAGTCCACCGCGTGGACCGCGCAGCGTCTTGTGCGTGGTGGTGGTGACGACGTCAGCGATCGGCACCGGATTGGGATAGAGGCCGGCGGCGACCAGGCCGGCGACGTGCGCCATGTCGACGAAGAACAGCGCACCCGCGGCGTCGGCGATCCCGCGCAGGCGGGCAAAATCGATGACGCGCGAATAGGCTGAAAACCCGGCCACAATCAGCTTGGGGCGGTGCTCGCGCGCCAGTCGTTCGATTTGCTCGTAGTCGATCAGGCCCGTGGCGGGCACGACGCCGTATTGCACGGCGTTGAACAGCTTGCCGGAGAAGTTGACCTTGGCGCCATGCGTCAGATGGCCGCCGTGGTCGAGACTCATCCCCAGGAAAGTGTCGCCGGGCGCCAGCAGCGCCAGGTACACCGCGGCATTGGCCTGGGCGCCGGAATGAGGTTGCACGTTGGCGTAGTCGGCGCCGAAGAGCTGCCGTGCCCGGTCGATCGCCAGCTGTTCGGCGATGTCGACGTACTCGCAGCCTCCGTAGTAGCGCCGGCCCGGATACCCTTCCGCATATTTGTTGGTCAGCACCGAACCCTGCGCTGCCATCACCCGCGGGCTGGTGTAGTTCTCGGAAGCGATGAGCTCGATATGATCCTCCTGGCGGCGGCGCTCGCCATCCATGGCGGCGTGCAGCTGCGGATCGAAGCTCGCGATGTTCAATTCGGCGGAAAACATGGGTGGCTGGGACCTGTAGCGGGAAAAAGGGCAGGAATTGTACCCGAAGCTCCCCGGAAAGCCCTGCCCGCCCGGGCGCAGGCCGGCTTAGGCCGCCAACATCGCGACGACCTCGGTCCAGGCACGGGCGAGGTTGCCGCGATCGTACCCGCCGCCACCGAGCGCCAGCACCCGCCCGTGTCCCAGCCGCTCGGCCAGTGCGCACAGATCGCGTGCCGCCCGCGCGTGTGCGGCCGCTGTGAGTTGCAGGTTCGCCAGGGGGTCGCCCCCGAGGCTGTCGGCGCCGCATTGCAGGATCAGAAACTGCGGCTTGAAGCGCTCGACATGCTCGAGCATCGCGGGCCAGACCTGCTCGAACTGCTCATCGCCCGCCCCGGCGGGCAGCGGCACATTGAGCTTGGTACCCAGTGCCTGCTCGCGGCCCCGCTCCGCCACGCCGCCTGTGCCCGGGTAGAGCGTTTCGCCGCTCTGGTGCAGGTCGGCGATGATCACGCCCGGATCGGCTTCGTAGGCGTAGTACACGCCGTCGCCATGGTGGGCGTCGATATCGATGTAGGCGACGATCTTGAGCTCGTGGCGCCGGCGCAGCGCCTCGATTACCACCCCGCAGTCATTGAATACGCAGAATCCGGCGGCGCGGTCGCGCGCCGCGTGGTGCAGGCCTGCGATCGGCACAAAGGCGCGCCGCTGCCCACGTTCCATGATCCAGCGCATCGCTGCCAGGCTCGCGCCGACCACGCCGGCGGCCGCCTCGTAGACGCCGCGGAAGTTCGGGGTATCGCCACCATCGAGCGATCCGGTCCCCAGCTCGGAGCTGCGCTGCACGAACTCCACATAGGAGCGCTCATGGAACAGCAGCAGGTCCTCGACACTGGCCGGCGTGAAATCCAGGAGCGTGACCCGGCCGCCCAGCTCACGGCGCTCGAATTCGCGCGCGAATGCGCCGTGGCGGTCGATCCCGAAGGGATGCCCGCTCGGGAATCCGTAACGCGCCAGGCGCTCATCCATGATCACCGCGGTTTGCGCTTGCTGCTGCTTCAATTCCCCACCCGCATGGCCGCCCGCGTCGGGTGGGAGCCTACCATAAGGTCCGGCCCGAGCCTTGGGTGCAACCGGCGCTCAGAAGTTCACAGGCCCTGGCGCCTTCACCCATAATGCCCGCCCGCTCCCCTACCCACCGCATCCGCAGAGGCCCATGGCGCAATACATCTACACCATGAATCGCGTGTCCAAGGTCGTGCCGCCCAAGCGTACGATCCTGCGCGATATCAGCCTCTCGTTTTTCCCGGGCGCCAAGATCGGCGTGCTTGGCCTCAATGGGTCCGGAAAATCAACCCTGCTGCGCATCATGGCGGGCGTCGACACCAACATCGACGGCGAAGCGCGCGCGCAATCGGGCATTCGCGTCGGATTCCTGACCCAGGAGCCGGGCCTCGATCCGGCCAAGGATGTACGCGGCAATGTCATGGAAGGCGTGGGCGAGACCTTCCGCCTGGTGCAGCGCTTCAACGAGATCAGCGACCAGTTCGCCGAACCCATGGACGAAGCGCAGATGAACAAGCTCCTGGAAGAGCAGGCCAAGCTCCAGGATGCGATCGATGCCAGCGGCGGGTGGGAGCTGGAGCGCAAGCTGGAGATCGCCGCGGATGCCCTACGGCTCCCCCCCTGGGACGCGAAGATTGAGCAGCTCTCGGGCGGCGAGAAACGCCGCGTCGCGCTGTGCCGGCTGCTGCTGTCGCAGCCGGACATGCTGCTGCTCGATGAGCCGACCAATCACCTGGACGCCGAATCGGTCGCCTGGCTGGAACGCTACCTGGAGGAGTATCCGAGCACGGTCATCGCGGTGACTCACGATCGTTACTTTCTCGACAACGTCGCACAATGGATCCTCGAACTCGACCGTGGCCACGGCATTCCCTACGAAGGCAACTACTCCTCCTGGCTCGAGCAGAAGGGACAGCGCCTGGCGCTCGAGGAGCGCGAGCAGGATGCGCTGCGCAAGACGCTGGCGCGCGAGCTCGAGTGGGTGCGGAGCAATCCGAAGGCACGCCAGGCCAAGAGCAAGGCCCGCCTGGCGCGCTACGAAGAGCTCGCGTCGAAGGAATTCCAGGAGCGCAATGAAACCAATGAAATCTACATTCCACCGGGTCCGCGGCTGGGCGAACTGGTGGTCGAGGTCACTCATCTGCGCAAGGGCTATGGCGACAAACTGCTGATCGACGATCTTTCGTTTCGTCTCCCGCAGGGCGGGATCGTGGGGATCATCGGCCCCAATGGCGCGGGCAAGACCACGCTGTTTCGCATGCTGACGGGCACCGAGAAGCCCGACGGCGGCCAGATCCGCCTCGGTGACACGGTGAAACTCGCCTACGTCGACCAGTCGCGCCAGACCCTGGACGACAAGAAATCGGTGTGGGCGGAGATCTCCGGCGGGCTCGATGTGATCAAGGTCGACAGTTACGAGACGCCCTCGCGCGCCTACGTGGGCCGCTTCAATTTCCGCGGCACGCAGCAGCAGCAGCTGATCGGCGAACTGTCGGGCGGGGAACGCAACCGCGTGCACCTGGCCAAGGTGCTCAAGAGCGGCGGCAACGTGCTGCTGCTCGATGAGCCCACCAACGATCTGGATGTCGAAACGCTCCGAGCCCTCGAGGAGGCGCTGGTCAGCTTTCCCGGCTGTGCCGTGGTCATTTCCCACGACCGCTGGTTCCTCGACCGCATCGCCACGCACATCCTGGCTTTCGAGGGCGACTCGGAGGCCGTCTGGTTCGAGGGCAACTACCAGGACTACGTCGCGGACCTGCGCCGCCGCCGCGGCGATGAGGCCGCCCAGCCCCACCGCGTGAAATACAAGCGCCTCAGTGCTTGAGAGCCCGTCTGAGCGAGATTATGTAACTACGTGTCTTATAAGGAAAAACCCGCCCTAGCGCTTGAGCCTCAATCCGCTAAACTTGACTCTGGGGAGAGCGTGGGTTCAGGGGATTCACATCGCGCGCCCCCGAAGGCGCCTATGTCGAGCTACATCGATGCCGCCGGCCGGCTGCACCATGACCAGGAAGCGAATCTGGCACTGACCTGCCCGCATTGCGAGGTGGTCTCGCACGTCACGCCGATCGCCGTCCCCTCCTTTGATGAACTCGTCAGCCACCGGCCCAAGCATGTCGGGGCCGTGTATCGCTGCGACTCCTGCAACCAGCCGATCTTCCTGCGCTTTCCAATCAAGATGTTCGGCAACAACCGCATCGAGCTGGGCGCACAGTTCACCGAAGTGGAGCGGCCCGCGGAGAAGTTCAGTTACACCTACTTGCCGGAAAACGTCGAGATCCTGTTCCGCGAGGCCCTCAGCTGCTATTCCCAGGCCTGCTACAACGCTTTTGCCGGCATGTGCCGGCGCACCATGCAGGCGGCTTTCGCGGACCTCGGCGAGGCCGGCAAGCTCCGCCTGTTCGACCAGCTCAACGACGTGCGCGTGATGGCCGAGATCGACGGCCCGACCTTCATCGACATCAAGCGCGTGATTTTTGGGAGCGACAATGATCCGCATCCCAGCCTGCCGATGTTCGATGACCAGCAATCCGGCGTGCTGCTCGAAGTCACCAAGGATCTGCTCTACCAGGTCTACGTGCGCAAGGGTCGGCTGCAGCAGGCCGTGATGATGCGGCGCTTCTTCGCCGATGAGTCGCTGCGCAACGTGCAGGCCGCCCAGCCCGCGCCGAGCGCCGCACAAACCTATCACCAGGGCAATGAGTAGGTCTTGACGTTGGTGAAGCTCTTCATCGCTTCCTGCACGCCTTCCTTGATCCCGATGCCTGAATCCTTGATGCCGCCGAAAGGCGTCAGCTCGAGCCGGTAGCCTGGCACTTCGCGCACATTGACGGAGCCCACGTTGAGTTCCGACACGAAGCGCGTGATGTAATCGAGCCGATTGGTACAGACTCCGGAGGACAGGCCGTACTCGGTGGAGTTCGAAATCCGGATCGCCTCCTCGATGGAGCTGAAACGGATCACCGGCGACACCGGACCGAAAGTTTCGGTCTTGACGACGGGCATGTCCGGGCTCACCCGGTCGAGCACCGTCGGTGAGTACAGGGCGCCCTTGCGGATATTGCCGTACAGGAGCTTCGCCCCGCGGCCGATCGCATCGTTGACCTTGTCCTCGCATGAGCGTGCGGCCGCCTCGTCAATTACGGTTCCCATGTCGGTGTGCGGATCCATCGGATCGCCGTAGACAATCGCGCGGGACTTCTCAACCAGGAGTTCGACAAAGCGGTCGGCGACGGCCGTGTGTATCAGCATCCGCTTGACGGCGGTGCAGCGCTGGCCGGAGTTCCTGTAGGAGCCGGCGACCGCGAGCGTCGCCGCCTCTTGCAGGTCCGCATCTTCCATTACAATCAACGGATCGTTGCCCCCGAGCTCCAGCACCTGGCGTTTGTAGACCGCCTTGGCCGCGATGGCCTTGCCGAACGCCACGCCGCCCGTGAAGGTTACGAGGTCGACGTCCGGGTGGGTCAGCAGTTCAGCGGCGATCTCGTGCGCATCGCCGGTCACGACGCGGAACATTTCCGGCGGCAGACCCGCCTCGATGAGCAGATCGGCGAGCAGCAGCGCCGTCAGCGGCGTCTTTTCAGACGGTTTCAGCACCATGCGGTTGTTCGTCGCAATCGAGGGCACTACCTTGTGAGCGACCTGGTTCAGCGGGTGATTGAACGGGGTGATCGCCGCGATCACGCCCTGTAGCGGTTCACGCATCGTGTAAACGCGCCGGCGCTTGCCATGGGCCGTCAGATCGCAGGAAAAAATCTGGCCGTCGTCCTGGAGGGCCGCGTTGCCGGCAAACAGGAACACGTCGCAGGCGCGTCCGACTTCGTAGATTGAGTCCTTCTTGCTCAGCCCGCTCTCGGCAGTGATCAGATCGGAGATCTCGGCCGTTCGGGCCCGGATCAGCTCCGCAGCCCGGTAGCAGATCTGGTATCGCTCGTAACGCGACAGCGTCGGCCGGTAGGCGCGAGCCGCCGCGATTGCGCGCCGGACGTCCGCGCTGCTCATCATCGGTGCTTCGCCGGCAACCCCATCGGTGTAGGGATTGCGAACGACGCTATTCGGCACGGTTGAGCACCCAGTCGAAGGCATCGAAGTTGCGCCACCGCCAATTGGGGTCAAGATTCGCGATGCGGCGGTTCATCACCAGTGGGACCTGCTGTTCCGAGACTCCGCCATGCGAGCGCAGGGGCGCATTGAGACCGGACAGGTCGTGGCGAGCCGCCGCGCCGCCGATCACGACCGAGCGGATCGAAGTCACGACCAGATCGCCGATGCGGTCGGCCGGCAGCTCGAAATGCTCGGCCGCCTCGGCTCGCGGCAGCACGCGCTCAATCCCACGCAGGCCGGCGATCCGTACCGCAAGGGCCGCCGGATCCACATCGCTCGGCAGGTACACCGTCGCATACGAGCCCAGCGCCCCGTGGTGCGCCACGTACGGATCGGTAATCGGCAGGATGACGCGGGCGCGGCCACCGCCCAGCCACTCGTCCAGCAGGTCCTGCAGGTAGATCACGTCCGGGCTCCCGTCCAGCCGGGTCTTTGCGTTCATGCCATGGTCGGCCGTCAGCGCGATCGCGCAGCCGAGCGTGTCGAGCGCGCCGAGGTACCCATCCATCATGCGGTAGAACTCGTTGGCGGCGCTCGAGCCAGGGGCATGCTTGTGCTGGACGTAGTCGGTCGTGGACAGGTACATGACCTGCGGGCGGCGCGTGGCCATGAGGCGCACGCCAGCGGCGAACACGAATTCCGACAGCGCGGCGCTGTAGACCTCCGGCACCGGCTTGCCGACCAGTTCGACGACACCTGCTATGCCATGCTCGGCGACCGTCGCCTGGTCGGCCTTTTCGGACGAGAAGCAGATCCCGCGCACCCCGTGGCCAAGCAGTTTGCGCAGCTTGTCCTTCGCGGTGATCACGGCGACCGCGCAACCGGCATCGGCCAGCGCCGCCAGGAGCGAGGGTGCACGGAGCCATTTCGGGTCGTTCATCATCACTTCGGCGTTGTTCGCCATATCGTAGAGGTAGTTGCCGCAGATGCCGTGCACGGAGGGTGGCACGCCGGTGACAATCGAGATGTTGTTGGGGTTGGTGAAGCTCGGCATGGCGCAATCGGCGATCACGGCGGCACCCCGGGCCAGGACCGATTTCATCCACGGCATGTGTCCGTCCGCCACCGCCTGGGC
>DATFUG010000116.1:0-2646 GCA_035261025.1 Steroidobacteraceae bacterium
CGTTGGCTTCTCGGTCAGACCCGCCAGGCCTTCCCATTGCGGGACGAGAAGGACCTCTGGCGTCCCCTCGCCGACCAGTGGCGCGAATGCGAGTGCGGAGTTGGTCGTGCCGAGATCAATACCAATGGCGAAGCGGGCGCGGTCTTTCGTCAAGAATTACCTCCAGAGGCGGTCCGGCCCCTATTCCGTGCGGACCTGGAACTCAACCTTCCATCGGCGATCGGAGTTCATGTGCCTCATCCAAAGCTCAAGGATGCCAAGTTCGGTGACGACGGGGCTGACGCGGACCGGCACCACCTGCCCCACCGGGACGTCCAGTGCCGGGATCGCGACTTCGAGCAAGCCAGCGTCATCAAGGTCACGCTCGGCGTCGGGGAGTATCTGTCCCGGCGTATCGCCGCTTCGTACCGAGGAGGAGAAAAACCGAAACTCCGCCGTGCGGCCGGTGACAAGGCCGAACTCGCGTCCTTCGATCAGCAGTTCCGTGCCTTCCTGCATCCCCTGCGGGACAACACACAATGCCTTCAGCGGCGGCTTGTAGCCCGGAATGGCGGGCATCGACGTTTCCAGGCCGATGTAATAGGAGCGCGCCGCGCCGGCCTTGATGCGCATGCCCTTGCCAGTGGCGCGGTGACGTCCGTAGATCGCGCCGCCACGTGCGACGGCGAGGTCTGGTTCGAAACCCTGCAATTCGCGGACTGGCTGGCCCCCATTCCAGGACGCCAGCAGATCAAGCACCCGGGTACGGATTGGCGCGGCCTTGAAAACGCCCCCATTGAACAAGACCGCGGTCGGCATCAGCACCTGCGTGCCAGCCGATGCTCCCACCAGAGCGGCAAGCTTTTCGCTTGCCTTCACGTTCTGCAGGCTCTGAGCGAGAAACCGGGCGATATGCTTGCTGACGACCGGATCGGAAGCATAGGGCAGACCGAATTCCTGCAGCCCTGCCATAGGGCTCTCGCGCGGCAGGTCGTCAACGCTGGTTCTGGCGAAAAAACCGTCGACAACAACTTGCTCCAGCGTCTCGCGATCGAGAGTCGTTGAGACAGTCTTGGCAAGCAGGCTGGAGCCGCGCGAGGGGACCGCGATTGGCGCCTGCGCCAGCCCGCCATCATCAAACAGGACGATCTTGGCTTTGGAGGCGGCATGCACGAGCGCCAGGAACTGCCAGGAGTCCAGCCGTTTGCCCGCGGCCTCAAGCTTGGCGTGCAGCGCATATGCGAGCGCCAAATCCATATTGTCGCCACCTAGCAGAATGTGCTCGCCGACGCTGACACGCTCAAGTTCCAGGCGGCCTTCGACATCTGTGACCGCGATCAAGCTGAAATCGGCTGTCCCGCCACCGACATCGCAGACCAGCACGATATCGCCATCAGCAATCAGGTTTCGCCATTCTCTGCGCCTCTGCGCCATCCAGGCGTAGAATGCAGCCTGCGGCTCCTCCAGCAATGTGACGTCCTCAAGCCCCGCAGCCTTGGCGGCCTCGGCGGTGAGGCTTCTTGCGACCTCATCGAACGAGGCAGGAACGGTTACAACGATCTCGCCTTCCGAGAGGTCCCAATCCCGCCCCTGCGCCCGTTCGGTATGCAGGAACGCGTCCCTGAGATGTTGGAGGTAAAGGCGTGAGCATTCGAATGGCGAGAGCTTCTCTTCCGCGATGTCGGATCGCCAGGGCAGGATCCGCTGCTTCGGGTCGATATGCGGGTTGGACAGCCAGGATTTGGCGGAGGTCACGAGGCGATCAGGCACGAGCGCCCCCCGCTCGCGCGCGAACTGGCCAATGATCGCGCGCTCCCCGGCATCGTTCCAGGGCAGAGGAAACGAACTCTCCGGGAATTCCTCGGAGTGCGGAATATAAACGGCGGACGGCAGTGTCGGCATCTCGCCGATCTGATTTGGTCCTAGGGTCTGCGCGATTTCGATAATCCTGGTCTCACCACTCTCGAGATCGGTGATCGCGATTGCGCTGTTGCTGGTGCCGAGGTCGATAGCAAGACTGAAACGAGCGCTCATGAGGGGAGGGTTGTCCTGGTTGTCGTGCTGTCAATTCGCGTTAATAGCCGCGCGTGATGGAAAGCACCGGTTGTACGTGAATCGACTCGGGCGTCCGGCAGCCGGCCGATGCGAGCCCGCTTATCTCAGTTCCACCTCCGCCGGAGCGATTGCTGGAAGTCGATGGGTCGAGCTCCGCAAAACGCGCGGTAGATTCACCGCATCCGTTTTCCAGCCGTGGTGGACAAGCACTCCCGAGAACGGCGCCGGGCCGCTGATCTTGCCCAGCAGTCGGTACTCGTCCGGCGAATAGCCAGCGGCGACCTGCACCGTCGATCCCTCGCTCTCTGCGCGCACGGGGGAGATTCGGAAGTGCTCCAGCAGGGCGGTCTTGCATCCGGCATGGACCACGCGCGCGGATTGCCCCAACCTGTGCGTCATCATGCGCGTTGATGTCGTCCATCAGGAAGTCGACCAGCCGGCCCCTTGCCTGCAGCATCGCCAAAAAGCTGACGATTTCGGCGTCTGCCTGGTTTGCGCGAGTCGTAACAGGCATCGGTCGGGCCGCCTCAGCGCCAGCACTTCGGTTATCCCGTGACGGGCCGCGCCCGACCAGGATCGCTATCAGCGCGACAAGGCTCAGCGCCACCGCCC
>DATFUG010000117.1:0-5714 GCA_035261025.1 Steroidobacteraceae bacterium
TCCTTCTCGCTGCGATTCAGGAGTGGTGTGATCAGGCCGATGCTGGCGGCGTTGCCGACCTTGCCGATGGCCCTTACCACCACCGGCAGGGCCTTGGCCGGTGCGGTCTGCAGCATTTCCTGCAGGCGCGGCAGTGCCTCCACGCTGCCGATCTCCGCCAAGGCGTCGACCGCGCGCTCGCTGACCCACCAATCGGCATCCCGCGTGGCAGTGATCAGCTGCTTGATGGCCCGCTCGTCCTTGGTCTGGTTGAGAATCTCGATGGCGGCGCGCCGGATATCCTCATCCTTGTCGCGGGCCAGCGTCAGCACCGCGTCGATCACCTTGGGTCCGCCGATCTTGCCCAGGGCATCGCCGGCGCGCGAGCGCACCCACCAGTCGGCGTCCTTGATCGCCGCCAGCAGGAATTTCACCGAATTGGCGTCGCCCACTTCATTGAGCACCTCGACCGCGGAGCGGCGGGAGTATTCGTTCTCGTCCTTGAGCACGGGCACCAGGTAGCGGATGGTCTGCGGGTCGCGCGCCTTGATCAGCACCTCGACGGCGCGGTTCTGCACCTCGAGTTCCGGGTCCAGCAGTAGCGCGCAGATGCGCTCGACCTCGATCGGGCCGTCCATTTTCGCCAGCGCGCCAAGCGCGGCCGAGCGAATCATCTTGTTGCCGTCCCCGAGCTGCGCCTGCAGCGCGACGCGTACGTCCGGCCGGTTGAAGCGGCCCAGGATGTTGAGGATCAGCAGGCGCGCCATGGTGTCTTTGCCCTGCAGCCGGCCGAGCAGCTCCGGTACCCCCGCGGCGTCGACGACTTCGCCGATGATGCGGAACAGAGCGGTCTTCTCGTTGGAGTCCTGTGCATACGCGGCCGTCAGCAGTTCCCGGACGCTGAAGCGCGCGCGCTGCGCGTTGATGATCTCGAGGACGGCTGATTTGGAGATGCCCGGTTTGGCGAGCGCATCGAGCAGCAGATGGGGCGGATAGCCACGGCTGCTGGTCAGGGCCCAGGCCACTCCGGCGATGACCCGCGGACTGCCCTCGACGAGGGCGGTGACGAAGGCCGGAAAAGTCTTGGCGTTGGCCAGCGCCGCCAGCACGTCCACAAAGGCCACCGTTGCATGCTTGTCGGCGTCCGGCAGGGCGGCCAGCGTGGGTTCGATGGCCGAGGGACCCAGGGCCTTGAGGCTGGCGATGGCCTTCTGAGACTCAGTCCCCAGAATGTTCGTGGACGCCTTGATCTGGCCTATCAGTCGGTCCGCCCGAAAGTTCGCAAGAAAACTCATGGATTGAACATTATGCCATGGTGGGGTCGGCGTCCTGTGATCTGTGTCTGTTCTGCGCCAAGCCGCGTGTCAGGCTAGAATCCCCGGCCCCTGACCGGCCCCCGAGCCGATGCGCCCATGGCTGAAACAGTACAACAAATCCGCTCCGCGCTGGAGCAGTATCCGGAACCTTATCTGCGCCAGACGCTGCAGGAGGCTGGCGCCCTGCGTGACGTGCGGCTCAAGGGCCGGGAGATCGTGGTGGAAGTCGAACTGGGCTTCCCGGTCGGCGGTTATGAGGCGCAGTTCCGCGCCGCGCTGGCCGCACATCTGGCCGACGCCGGACTGAAAGGCCTCGAGCTGCAGGTGGAACTGCGGGGTGGAATCGTTCCCCACAGTGTGCAGCGGCCCCTGAAACCGATTCCAGGCGTGGGCAATATCATCGCCGTCGCCAGCGGCAAGGGCGGTGTCGGAAAATCCACGGTCGCCGTCAATCTGGCGCTGGCCTGGGCCGGCGCCGGCGCCCGCGTCGGCATACTGGATGCGGATATCTATGGGCCCAGTCAGCCGCTGATGCTGGGTTTGAGCGGGCAGCGCCCCACGGCGCCCGACGGGAAGCACCTGGAACCGCTGGTGGCGCACGGCATCAAGGCGATGTCCATCGGTTTCCTGGTCGATGCGGCGCAGGCGGTCGTCTGGCGCGGCCCGATGGTGACCCAGGCGCTGACCCAGCTGCTGTCTGACACCTCCTGGGGCGAACTCGATTACCTGGTCGTCGACATGCCGCCCGGTACGGGTGACATCCAGCTCACGCTCGCCCAGCGGGTGCCGGTTTCCGGGGCGGTGATCGTCACGACGCCGCAGGATATTGCGCTGGCGGACGCGCGCAAGGGCCTCGCGATGTTCGAAAAGGTCGCCATTCCCGTGCTCGGTATCGTGGAGAACATGAGCCTGCATGTGTGCCCGAAATGTGGCCACGAGGAATACATTTTTGGGGCCGGAGGCGGGGCGCGCATGGCCGCTGAGTACGGCGTGCAGCTGCTCGGCGAACTGCCCCTGGACTCCCGCGTGCGCGAAGAGGCGGACAGCGGTGCGCCCACGGTGGTGAGTGCGCCGGACACCCCGCGCGCGGCGGCCTACGTCGAGATGGCACGCCATACCGGCGGCGCACTGGCGCGGCGCGGGCGTGATCGTCGCGGCCAGTTTCCAGAAATTGTCGTCGAAGAGAACTGAGGCCTTCATGAGCATCAAGTCGGACGCCTGGATCCGCCGCATGGCCGCCGCCACCGCCATGATCGAGCCCTTCGAGGGCGGGCAGGTGCGCGCCGTGGACGGGCAGAAGATCATCTCCTACGGCACTTCGAGCTATGGCTACGACGTGCGCTGCGCCCGCGAGTTCAAGGTCTTTACCAACATCAACTCGACGATCGTCGACCCGAAGCAGTTTGACGCCAAGAGCTTCGTCGATGTGACGGCGGATGTGTGCATCATCCCGCCGAATTCCTTCGCGCTGGCCCGCACGGTGGAGTACTTCCGCATACCGCGCAATGTGCTGACGATTTGCCTGGGCAAGTCCACTTACGCCCGCTGCGGCATCATCGTCAACGTCACGCCCCTCGAGCCGGAGTGGGAAGGGCACGTGACGCTGGAATTTTCCAATACCACGCCGCTTCCGGCGAAGATCTACGCCAACGAAGGCGTGGCGCAGATGCTGTTCTTCGAATCCGACGAGGTCTGCGAGACTTCCTACCGCGATCGCGGCGGCAAGTACATGAGGCAGCAGGGCGTCACGCTGCCCAAAGCCTGACGCGGCCTAATTCCCAGGCTTCGACGCCTGCCCGGTGGCCCGCAGGCGCTGCACCATGTCCTGCTGTATCTGCTCGAGCTTCGGGGTAATGACCTGCATGCGCTCACCGGTCAGCTGCATGATGTTCTGCACCACGAGCGGCAGCTTGGCAATCATGGCCTGTCCTGCCGGCGATTTATAGAAGGCCAGCATCCCGTCCATTTCAGATTGCGTGAAGGAACGCCGATAGGTGTCCATGTAGAGCGGTTCCATGATGTCCCAGCTCAACGCTTCATTGAGCACGCTCACCATCTGATGCCGTCCGTCATCGAAGATTGTCTGCTGTTCGGGCGTCAGTGACTTCCCGGCCAGCGCCTGGGTCGTGGTGTTCCGGATCGTGGTGTCCACCTGACCCATCACGGTGTCCAGGATCTTGTGCGCCTGGGTCACTTCCAGCAGCTCCCTGAGGGAAGCATCGCTGACCGGGGCTTCATCAGCCTGCGCGGTCTGCAGGGCCAGACAGGCCAACAGGGCTGCAACGGCAGTCTTCAGCATTTCAGCTCTCCGCGTGGCGAGATCGGACCTGCTCCGGTGCAGCGTCCCAGATGTGGGCGCTCAGGGCAAGGCCGGCGCGGCCGGCGGCAAGTCGCGGTGCAGGTTGCGCAGGTTCATGGTCCACTCCACCTTGTCCAGGCGGCGCTGCTCGACCCGCACCGGGATGTACCCCAAAGCGGGCGCACACCAGTAGCGGGTGCTGCGCGGTGCATTGGCGCGCTGGCTGCGGTAGATGATCGTGGCTACTTCTCCGAGCGGCGTGGACAGCTTCTCCTCGCCGACCCGCGTGTAGCTGTAATCGCGGATGCCGCTCTTGTCGAACACCAGCAGGTTCGAAGGCGCCTGCCCGGTGTTCAGGGCCTGGATCAGCGCGACCTGCGCCGACAGGTCGTCCTGTACCCCTGGCCGCAGCTCCATGTCGATCGCCTGGCCCTCGACCTGGCCGATGGCGCGGTTGGCGGTCCAGTCAAAATGCACTTCAGATTGCGGCGCGCGCTCGCCATCTTCGGTGTCGGTGCTCAGCAGGGGCCGAACGCCGCGCTGGTCGATGATCATGCGGCTGGTGACGGTCCGGGACGCTGAGCGCACCAGCTGGAAAAGGCCGCGCGGTTGCGACTTGGAGACGTAGGTCCATTCCTGCGGCGTTTCCTGGCGCAGGGTCAGGCCGACGGTGCCTGCGCTGAATCCATAGGCGTTGAATTCATAGACGACCGCGTACGGGCGCAGCGCAATCCCGGCGGCCGGCGCGCTCGCAGGCGCCGGTTCATCGGCGCCCGCCAGTGCGGGGGCGAGGCCCGCGAGCAGCAGGGCCAGATGGCGACTCAGGCGCTTCATGTGTCCTTGTGCGCTGCAGCCGGCAACGGCCGGCCGTCCAGGAGCAGGGCCTCTCCGACCCATCGCAGGCGTCCGGCTGCAATCCAGCCGATCACCTGTGGATAGATGATGTGCTCCTGCTCCTGAACCCGGGCTGAAAGGCTGGCCACGGTGTCCCCGGCCAGGACCGGAACGCGCGCCTGCAGCACGATCGGCCCGGCGTCCAGTTCGGAGGTCACGAAGTGGACCGTGGCACCGTGCTCCCGTTCCCCGGCGGCGAGGACACGCGCGTGCGTATGCAGTCCGCGGTACCTGGGCAGGAGCGACGGATGGATGTTCAGCATCGCCCCGGCATAGTGAGCGCTGAATTGCGGCGAAAGTATGCGCATGAATCCGGCCAGCACGACGAGCCCCGCGTCGCTGGCGTCGATCGTGGAACGCAGTGCGGCTTCGAAGGCGGCGCGATCCGGGAATCCCTCGGCCGGCACGACGCTGACCTCCAGTCCGAGCTCGCGCGCCAGCGCGATGCCCGCGACGCCGGGCCGATCGGCGATCACCCGCACGATGTGCGCCGGGATCTGCCCCGCCGAGCAGGCACGCGCGATGGCGGCCATGTTGCTGCCGCGGCCGGAAATGAGGACCGCCAGTGCCAGGTTCTGGCCGCTCATGCGCGGATGATCACGCCGCCCTCGCCGCGATGGACCTCGCCGATGAGCTGTGCGCCTTCGCCGGCCTGGCGCAGCAGCTGCAGCGCGGCCGCGACGGCGGAGGCGGGCACAATGATCACCATGCCGATGCCGCAATTGAAGGTGCGGTACATCTCTTCGTCGCTGATGTTGCCGGTCTGCGCCAGCCAGTCGAACACCGGATCACGCGGCCAGGCGGTGCGTTCCAGCCGTACTTCGAGCCCCGCGGGCAGCACCCGTGGAATATTGTCCGTGAGCCCGCCGCCGGTGATGTGCGCGATCGCGTGCACGGCCCTTAAGCGCAGCAGCTGCAGCACCGCTCGCACGTAGATGCGGGTCGGTGTCAGGAGGCGTTCGTACAGGGCCGTTCCCGCCAGCTGCGTACTGGCCGTGGCGCCCGCGACGGCGATGAGCTTGCGTATCAGCGAGTAGCCGTTGGAGTGCGGCCCGCTCGAGGACAGCCCGATCGCCGCGTCGCCGGCCTGCACGGCGCTGCCGTCGATGATCGATTCGCGCTCGACCACACCCACGCAGAAGCCGGCCAGGTCGTAGTCATCGCCCTGGTACATGCCGGGCATTTCGGCGGTCTCGCCGCCCACCAGTGCCGCGCCGGCCTGGGCG
>DATFUG010000118.1:0-6651 GCA_035261025.1 Steroidobacteraceae bacterium
CGGTTCACGCTGTGCCAGGCGCCCGAGGTTGTAGGGGTGGAAGCCGTCGACGTCCTTGGCCGGGTTGATGGCATCGATCACCGAGCGCGGCCGAACCTGTGGGGGGAGCGGCAGCTGCACCAGGATCCCGTCGATCGCAGAATCGGTGTTGAGCAATCCGATGAGCGCCAGCAGCTCGGCCTCACTGGTGCCGGCCGAGAGGTCGTGGGCACTCGAGATGATGCCCGCCTGCTCGCAGGCGCGGCGCTTGTTGCGCACGTAAACCTCCGAGGCGGCGGCATTGCCCACCATCACCACCGCCAGCCCCGGTCGGCGCCGGCCTGCGGCCGCCAGGGCGTCCGTGGCGGCCCGGATCTCGGTCTTGATCTCCTCGGCCACGGCCTTGCCGTCGATGATTTTCGCGCCCATTCACTCATTCTCGGGTGGGAATTGCGCTATTGTCGCATGAGTAAGGGTTACGTATGATGCGCGACCCGGCAAGGCGAGCAATCGGGGCATGGCGCAGTCTGGTAGCGCATCTGCTTTGGGAGCAGAGGGTCGCAGGTTCAAATCCTGCTGCCCCGACCATTTCAGAACAAGCCGGGCGCCCGTAGCTCAGCTGGATAGAGTACCGGCCTTCTAAGCCGGTGGTCGCAGGTTCGAGTCCTGCCGGGCGCGCCAATGATGTCGATGGTGGACGTAGCTCAGCTGGTAGAGTCCCGGATTGTGATTCCGGCTGTCGCGGGTTCGAATCCCGTCGTCCACCCCACTTTTTAAATGGGCCGTTAGCTCAGTTGGTAGAGCAGGAGACTCTTAATCTCTTGGTCGAAGGTTCGACTCCTTCACGGCCCACCATTCCCGTTTGCGCATGAGCGACATCAAAGACTTCGGCGCTCAATTGGACGTCACCCAGTATCAGGCTGACGCCATTGCCAAGTACGAGGCGGTATACGGCCAGCACTTCATCAGCCCGGGCGGCGCGGACAGCGCGCGAGCGTGCATCGCGCGCCTCCGTCTGAAGCAGGGCATGAAGGTGCTCGACGTAGGCTGCGGGCTCGGTGGTTCGGCCTTCCTGATGGCCCGCGATCACGGCGTCTCGGTTCACGGCATCGACGTTTCCGCCAACATGCTGGCCAGCGCTCAGGAACGGCTTCAGGCGCTAGGGCTGACCCCACAAGTGACGCTGGAGCAAGTCGATGTGTTGGCGCTTCCCCCCACTACTCGCTACGACGTGATCTACAGTCGCGATGTGTTTCTGCACATTCACGACAAGCCGCGCCTGCTGGCGCAGTTGCGTTTGCTGCTAAATCCGGGTGGCCTGCTGTTCTTCACCGACTACGGGCGCGGAGAAGGTGAGCCGAGCGCCGAATTCTCCGCTTACATCGCCCAGCGCCAGTACGACCTGCGCACGGTGCGCGACTATCGCGCGCTGCTGGAGCAGGCGGGCTTCACGCAAGTCATGGCGGAGGACCACACGGCAGAGTTTCTGGCCATCATGCGTTCAGAGCTCGCACGCATCGCCGACGACGCGGCGCATGCCGGCATTCGCCAGTCCTGGTTGGACAAGATCGCACGGGCCCGCCGCGGAGAGCAGGGTTGGGTCTGGTGCATGGGTCGCACGATCCGAGTGTAGCCGTTGCACCGGTCCGGCTCGCCATGGAACGGCCGCCCGCAAGCGGACGCGCTGGTCAAGTACCAGCAGCAGATCGATCTCGCGGGCGCCTACCTAAGGTGCCGTCGGGCATACCACGGCTGGAAGCGCTCCGACCCCTTCAGCAGGCGTACCAACGCCCACACGAGTGATGATTGCGGTTACCACGTGCGACACGCCGCATGCCACAGCCGTTGACCCCGAGACGTAAGGCACAGTACTCGGAACAGGGTTGAGCCTGTCATTCCAATAGCGGGACACGATAATGCCGTCGACTCTGATTACTGAACTCTTGATGTTGGTCGAGGCGGTGAAGGCATCACTCAGGATAAACTCGAGTTGGCACTGGCCCGCGCCGGCAATGGCACTCGTGAGGCGGCAGACGCCTTGCAGGCTGAATGGATCCGCCTGCGCCGCCACCGCAAAAGCGCACAGTGCGAACCCCCCCAGCAGTTGCCGGGCCCGGGATCCAGGTAATTTCTTGATCATGACATTCCTCTTGATTTTCCTTATGGGATGAAATGAATTCGACCTGGGGACTCTAGCTATTGCGCGGTGGTGCAGCAAGCGGGGTAACTACGCAGAGGGCTCTTTTCCAAAGGGATTTCAGAGACGCAGTGGGTGGCAATTCCTGCCGATAGTGGGCAATATCCGGCTCTTAAGTCTCCTTGCGAGAACTCGTGTCCAATAGCCTGATAGCAATAGTCGGGATGGCATTCCGGTTTCCCGGCGATCTGGCGACGGAGCGAGATTTGTGGCGGGCGCTGCGCCGTGGGGCCGACATGGTGGGCCGCATAGGACCCGAGCGATGGGCAACCGAGGTGATGCAGCACCCCAGGCGGGCGGAGGCGGGCCGCAGTATTACATATGCTGCCGGCGTGCTCTCAGGCATCGATGAGTTCGACGCGGGATTCTTTGGCATTTCGCCACGCGAAGCGGGGTGGCTGGATCCGCAGCAGCGCCTGCTGTTAGAGCTGGCCTGGGAGGCCATGGAGTCCGGCGGCCAGGTGCCCTCGAGCCTGGCGCGTTCCGATTGCGCCGTTTTTGTGGGCATTTCAGGCGTCGACTACGGCATGCGGGTCATGGACGATGTCTCTGCCGTGACCGGTCATTCCATGACGGGTAACACGCTCAGCCTCGCGGCCAACCGGCTTTCTTATGTGTTTGATCTGCATGGGCCCTCGGTGGCCGTCGACACGGCTTGCTCTTCGTCGCTCGTTGCCTTGCACCAGGCCTGCAACAGCCTGCGCGCCGGCGAGGCTTCGACGGCGCTGGTCGGCGGCGTCAATGTATTGCTCCACCCCTATCCGTTCATAGGGTTCACCAAGGCGTCAATGCTCTCGGCCAGCGGCCGGTGCCGCGCCTTTGACGCCGCGGCCGACGGCTATGTGCGCGCTGAGGGTGCCGCAGTCGTTCTGCTCAAGCCGCTGGAGCGGGCACTGGCCGACGGCGATGCCATCCAGGCCGTGATTCTCGCCACGGGCATCAACACAGACGGCGGCCGCAAGACGAGCATCACCATCCCCAGCGGGCAAGGGCAGGTGGAACTGCTGAAAGAGGTGCTCAAGCGCTCCGGCCTTTCCGCCGCTGAGGTGGATTATGTTGAAGCGCATGGCACCGGTACGGCGATTGGCGACCCGATTGAAGCGGCCGCCATCGGCGAGGTCTATGGCCGCCATCGCGCCCGGGGCCAGAGGCTGCCGATCGGATCGGTCAAGACCAACCTTGGCCACCTGGAATCCGCATCGGGCATGGCAGGATTGATCAAGACGATTCTGGTTCTGAAGAATCGCGCGCTGCCGCCATCCCTGCACTTTAGGACGCCGAACCCGCACATCGACTTCACCGGGTTGAACCTCGAGGTCGTCACAGGTTTTCGCCCGGTGGCGAAGCAGGGCCGCAGAGCTCTGGCTGCGGCGGTCAATTCCTTCGGCTTTGGCGGGGCGAATGCACACGTGGTGCTGCAGGAATTCCGGGCCCGCAAACGCTCGCCGCGTCGAAACAAGGTCTGCAATCCGCCGCTGTTCTTGTCGGCACGTACGCCGCAGGCCTTGTGCGACCTGGCAGGTCGTTACGCGAAGCTGATGAAGCGGATGCCGGCCGCGTACTACGACATTGCTTTTGGCGCCGCTCATCGCCGCGAGCGACTCGAGCGGCGCATGGCGCTGCCGCCGTGCAGTCCCGCAGAGCGTGATAAGCGCCTCAGGGATTTTGCGAAGGGCGCTACGGTGCCGCAGCTGGTTCTTGAAGCTGCACTGGCCCAGCCCGGCAAACTAGCCTTCATCTACTCGGGCAACGGTGCGCAGTGGCTGGGGATGGGGCAGAAACTCCTAACCGAGTCGTCGCGCTTCGCCGCCTTGGTGGCCGAGCTCGACGAGCGCATCCAGCCACGGACGGGATTTTCCGTCCTGGCGGAGCTGCATGCGGATCAGAAGCACTCGCGGCTCGAGGACACCACGGTTGCGCAGCCACTGCTGTTTTCGATCCAGGTGGCGCTGACGACGCTGCTGCGCGAGCGCGGCGTCGAACCCGACGCGGTGGCGGGCCACAGTGCGGGTGAAGTCGCCGCGGCCTGGGCCTCCGGGGCCCTGAGCATCGATCAGGCGGCGGAGGTCATATGTGCGCGTAGCGGCGCCCAGGGTCCGACGCGCGGCGCCGGTCGCATGGCGGCTGTCGGTCTTTCAGTAGCTGACGCAACGGAGCTGATTGCGACCGAGCAGCTGGCGGGAGTTGAGATAAGCGGTGTCAACAGTTCGGAGCACGTCACGCTGTCCGGAGATCTCGGTGTTCTGCAGCGGCTTGGAGAGCTACTCAGCCAGCGAAATACGTTCTTCCGGCTGCTCGAATTCGATTACGCCTTTCATAGTCGCTCAATGAATCCGATCGAGACCGATTTGGCTGCACGCCTTTCCAGTCTTGCCCCGGTGTCTGCGGACGGACCGAGCTTTGTGTCTGCGGTGACGGGTGCCGTAATGCCAGGCACCGCGCTCGGCGCCGCCTACTGGTGGCGCAATGTGCGTGAACCGGTACGCTTTGACCTTGCAATTTCTGCACTGGCGGAGCTGGGTTGCCGGGTGTTTGTCGAGATCGCGCCGAACGCTATCTTGCAACGCTATATTAATGAGTGCCTCGGCTCTGCGAGCGTCACCGGCCGGGTTCTTCCCACCATGCGGCGGGGCGAAGATGGGATTGCCGGCATCGAGGGGGCGGCGCTGCGAATCCAGTTGCTGGCCGAGCCGCCACGGCTCGACGCCTACTTCCCGCAAGCTGCCCGGCAGGTGCAACTGCCCAGCTATCCCTGGCAGCGTGAGCGTCATTGGCATCCGCGCACCAGCGAGGCCTATGCGCTGATTGGCAGATCGCGAGTGCATCCGCTGCTGGGCTGGAAGCTCAAGGATGCCGCCGCCGCCTGGGAGAACAGTCTCGATCCGGAGTCCTTCCCATGGCTCGCCGATCATAAGGTAGGCGATGCCATCGTGCTCCCTGGAGCGGTGTTTGCCGAGCTGGCGCTGGCCGCATCTCGTGCCCACTTCGGCGGCACGCTGCACGAGTGCGAGGAACTCAACATACTCGTTCCTATCGTGTTCGATGGTGAACACGCGCGCAGCGTCCGTTTTGACCTGTCGGTGCGCGATGGGAGTTTCCAGATCCAAAGTCGCCAGCGCCTCAGCGATGACGAATGGACGCTCAATGCGGCAGGCCGTCTGCGCGTCGCCTCCGGCGGGGTCGAGCCTTCGAGTGCAATCGACGATCCGCGCGGCGCCAGCGATGCCGTAGTGGTTGACCGCGCCACTCATTACCGCCTGACGGGATTGCTGGGCCTGAATTACGGGCCAACTTTTCAGGGGCTGCAGCGCGCAGAGGTACGTGGCCAGACTTTGTCGGCGAGTATCCAGATGCCGGACAGCGTAAGTGAAACCGCCTCGCAATTCCTGATCCACCCTGCGCTGCTCGATGTGTGCTTCCAGTCCCTCGTGGATTTCTTTCACGCCGATATTGACTCCCATCGGGCGGTTCCGCTACTGCCGGTCAAGTTCGGGCGGCTCCGCTATTACTCCGACGCGCCCGTGAGGCGCTTCCGCACGAGCCTCAGGCGGCGCAATGAGCGCTCGCTACTCGCCGACTTCGAACTGCTGGATGCCTCCAATCGAGTCGTCGCGACCTTGAGTGACTGCCGCTTCCGGGCAGCCCCGATGCGCCGGAGCGATCAGGCGCAACCGGCCTGCTGGACGGTCGTGCCGTATTTGCAGCCCCTCGCATCCGAGCAGTCGCTCGCCGACCTGCCTTCGAGCGCTCAACTGGCCGAGCGCCTGCGCGCCTGGTTCGATCGCGAGGAACCCTCGTTGCTTCGCCACGACTATTTCAAGTCGTCGCTGCCACTGTTTGAGGCCTTGACGGTTTCGTTTGCGCGCGATGCCTTCCAGGATCTGTTCTCCAGGCGGAGTGCGTGGGTACAGCGTTCACTTACGAATCCCGAGAGTATCGAGGACGCTTGCCGTCCGTTGTTCCGCTGGTTGGCCGGCGTGTTGCGCGATGAGGGCCTGCTCGTTGAGCGTTCGGCTGGAAACTGGCAGCTGGTCGCGACGGATCTGCCTTCTGCGCAGAGCATCTGGCGCACGTTGCTGCGCGATTGCCCCGCCAGCCTGCCAGAGCTCGTGTTCGCCGCCCGAGTCGGACGCCGCCTGGCCGTGCTCCTCACCAAGGCGAGTGAAGCCCAGGCATTGACGGAGGCCATGCGGCTCAGCCATCAGGCCGAGGCGCTGTACCAGGATTCATCCAGCTATCTGGGCACGCGACTGGCGGTCCAGCACGTCCTGCGCAGTGTGGCCGAACAATGGCCGCAACATCGGCGCCTGCGCGTACTCGAAATCTCGGCCGGAGCCAGCCGTGTCGTGCAGGAACTGCTGGAATGCTTCCCTGAGGACCGGCTCGACTACGTGATCGCCCATCCCGATGAGCCCACGCGCGCGCGCTTGCAGTCCGAGTTTTCCAGGCACCAGTGCGTAAGGATCGCAAGCGTC
>DATFUG010000119.1:0-8294 GCA_035261025.1 Steroidobacteraceae bacterium
GATGATCGAATCGCCCTCGACGCTGACCTCGCCCGGAAACTTGCCGTGGGCCGTGTCGTAGCGCGTCAGGTGCGCATTGGTCTGCGAATCGCACAGGTCGTTGAGGGCCACGATCTGGATTTCCTTCTGCCGGCCGCTCTCGTACAAGGCCCGCAACACGTTGCGCCCGATGCGGCCGTACCCATTGATGCCAACCTTCACTGCCATGTCTGCTCCCTGAAAAAATAAGCGCGCGCCGGCGCGTAGCCAATCCGACTCATGGTATCGAACTTGATATGGCGTTGAGCACATTTTCTGCGGTCAAGCCGAATTTCCGGAACAGCTCCGGTGCCTTGCCGGAAGCGCCGAACTCGTCGATGCCCAGCACACGGCCCTGGCTGCCCACGTAACGCCACCACAAACCGGTGGCACCCGCCTCCACCGCGAGGCGCCGGACGACCTTCGCCGGCAGCACCGCTTCGCGCCATGCAGCATCCTGTGCGTCAAAGACCGCGCTGCAGGGCATGGACACCAGGCGCACGCGCGCACCGCGGCCCTGCGCCGAGCGGATGGCCTCGTGCGCGATCGACACTTCCGAACCCGTGGCAATCACGATGAGTTCGGGCGTACCGGCACAGTCGAGCAGCACATAGCCGCCGCGGGCAATGTGTTCGGGGTCGATGGCGGAGCTCAGCTGCGGCAGGCCCTGGCGGGTCAGCACCAGGCAACCCGGGCCGTCGGTCCGTTCGAGCAGCGCGCTCCAGGCCACCGCCGTCTCGAGCATGTCCGCCGGGCGCCACAGATGCAGGTGCGGCATGAGACGGAGGCTCCCCAGGTGTTCGATCGGCTGGTGCGTCGGCCCGTCTTCGCCCAGTCCGATCGAATCGTGCGTGTAGACCAGGATCACGCGCTGGCTCATCAGCGCCGCCATGCGCACGGCATTGCGCGCGTAGTCCGAAAAGGTCAGGAAAGTGCCGCCAAAGGGAATGAAACCGCCGTGCAGTGCGAGCCCGTTCATCACTGCCGTCATGCCGAATTCGCGCACGCCGTAATGCAGATAGCTCCCCGAGACGTCGGCACGCGTAATGACCCGCGCCCCCTGGCGCAGGGTGTTGTTCGAACCGGTGAGGTCGGCCGAACCCCCCAGCAACTCGGGCAACCCGTCGCCGATGAGGTTGAGCACTTGCTGTGAGCAGACCCGTGTCGCCTGCGGGGCCGTGATCGCCGCCGCTGCCGTATACAGCCGCGCGCGCGCCTGCGGCCAGTCCGGGGGCAGCTCTCCTTTCATCCGGCGCGCAAGTTCCGCGGCGAGCTGCGGGTACTCGTTCTGGTAGCGTGCGTACAATTCCTGCCAGGCGAGTTCTGCCGCGCGGCCGCGCGCCTTTCCATCCCAGGCCGCGCGCAGGGTGTCCGGAACCACGAAGGGCGGGTCGGTCCAGTTCAGGAGCTTGCGCACCGCGGCAACTTCTTCGACGCCGAGCGGCTCGCCATGCGCCTTGGCGGTACCGCCCCGCGTCGGCGCCGGATAGCCGATCACCGTGCGGCAGCACAGGAGCGAGGGGCGCGTCGTGTCCGCCTGGGCCTTGCGAATCGCTGCGGCCACGGCCTCGCCGTCCTGGCCGTCGATCGCTGGGATCACCTGCCAGCCGTAGCCCTCGAAGCGCCTGGCCGTGTCGTCCGCGAACCAGCCCGCAACCTTGCCGTCGATGGAGATGCCGTTGTCGTCGTACAGGGCGATGAGTTTGCCCAGTCCCAGCGTGCCGGCCAGCGAGGCGACCTCGTGCGAGATGCCTTCCATGAGACACCCATCGCCGACAAACACCCAGGTATGGTGATCGATGACGGCCAGGCCGGGGCGATTGAACTGCGCCGCCAATACTTTTTCCGCGAGTGCGAAACCGACCGCGTTTGCAAGTCCCTGGCCGAGCGGTCCGGTCGTGGTCTCGATGCCGATCGCCAGCTCGTGCTCGGGATGCCCGGCAGTACGGCTGCCGAGCTGGCGGAAGTGGCGGATCTCTTCCATCGCCAGCGGGTAGCCCGTCAGATGCAGCAGCGCATACAGCAGCATCGAGGCGTGGCCGTTGGAAAGCACGAAGCGGTCGCGGTTCCACCAGCGCGGGTTCGCCGGGTTGTAGTGGTGGAACTCCCGCCACAGCACCTCGGCAATGTCCGCCATACCCATCGGCGCACCTGGATGGCCGGAATTGGCCTGCTGCACGGCATCCATGGCCAGGACGCGAATGACGTTGGCGAGCTCGCGGCGTGTGGGCATGGGCTTCTCGTCTGATGGGGCGCGCATTGTCCCCGAGCCGCGCCGCTGCGGCAATTCCCCGGCGCCGAACGAGGTCCCTTACCGCGCCCAGCCCTGAGCGCGGGCGCGCTCCTCGCCGGGCGCATCGAGCGCCTCGCCATCCATACGCTGCCCGACCGCGTGCATGAGTGCCGCCGGCCACTCGCTGCCGGCCGTCCGCAGGTTGCCCGCGGCGCCGGGCCCGGGCAGAGCGGGGGCGATATTCTCGATCACCCACTCAGACCCGCTGCGGCAGGCGAGACCGGCGCTGCCCTGGGCCTGCACCAGGAAGGTCCGGCACATCCGGCCCCCGTGCTCGCGAAAGCTGAGCCCAATCCGTACAGCGGCGTCCGCGGGCTGCGAGTTCACGAGCGCGGTGGACAGCGCCTGCGCGACGCTGCCGCGAGCGAGCAGCTGGCCGTTCTGCAGCGCGAGGCCGCCCCCACCGGGCGTACGCCACAATGCCACCGCAAGGACCCCGGTCAGCAGCAGGCTGGCCGCCAGCGCCGCCGGTAACGCCCAAAAGCGTGGAGCCTGGGGCTGCGATCGGCCCCGATCACGCCAAAGGCTGAGGGTCGCCACGGGAGCCGCACCGGCGGGGGCCGTGCGCGCGGTCTGTAGCAGCCGTTCCGGCACAGGCTCGGCCAGCCGCCGGTCAAGGCTCACCAGCAGCCGCGCGCGCAAGGCGCGCTGCGCCGCGACGCTCCGTGCCAGTACCGGATCGGTGGCCATCGCCCGCTCAAATTGCGCCCGCGCCCCGGCGTCCAGTTCGCCGTCCACGTAAGCCATCATCTGTTCATATTCAGGCGTCATGCTCGCACCTTGAAGTCCTCCAGCATCCAGGCTCAGGCCAGCGCCGTGGCCAGCGCCTCGCGGCCGCGCGCCAGCCGGCTGGTCAGTGTCCCCACAGGCACGCCCAGCGCTTCGGCGGCCTCCTTGTAGGACAGGCCCTCCACCAGCACCAGCAACACCGCCAGGCGCTGCTCCTCGGGCAGCTGATGGAGCGCCGCCTCGATCGCCAGCGCCTCGAGCGGATCGCTGGCACCCGCGTCCGTGATCTCGACACCCGCCTCCTCGGCCAGCAGCACTTCGCCCCGTCGCCGGCGTGTCCGCAGCTCGTCGATCCACGCGTTGCGCATGATGCCAAACAGCCAGCTGTCCAGACGCGTGCCCGGCTGCCATTGCCGCCAACGCTGCAGCGCGCGCTCGAGCGAGAGCTGCACGAGATCATCGGCATCCGCGGCAGCCCGTGCGAACCCGCGCGCCACGCGCCGCAACCGCGGCAGCAGGGCGACGAGCTGTTCGCGAAATGCGGCCAACTCCGCACTCAGCTCAGCGCTCATAGGGGTATACGTCCGGCGTCCGGCATTTCTTCCCGCGATTGCTGGATTGATTCCGCCGCGTGAGACGTTAACTTAGCAGCCATGTCACCTACACCACCAGTCACAGCGGGGATCAGCGCGCGCCGGCGCCGCGCCGCCGTGCTGATCCTGACGGCGCTGGCGGGCCGGGTCGAGGCGCAAATCGGCCTTCCGACCCTGCCGACGGTGCCGACCGTGCCGGTGCCCGTGCCCTCGCCCGCTCAGATCCTCGATCGGGCCACGCACGAGCTCAGCGACACCCAGGACCGTCTCGTCAAGATGCTGACCGGGGCCAGGGCGGCCGCGGCGCGCGCGCTGATACGGGAGCACGGCGCGCTCATCGAAGCGGACCCGGATGGCGCCCCGATCGTGCGCGCCGAGCTGCTGGCCTATGCTCCGAACGTCGCCAGCCTGCACAGCGCCATGGCCGCGGGATTCGAGATCGTACGCCGCGCGGCGCTCGGGGGACTGGACGGAGAACTCGTCACCTTGCGCGGACCGCCTGGCATGTCGACCCGGCGTGCCCTCAAACAGCTGCGCCGCATCGATCCCGCGGGAGACTACGACTACAACCACATTTATCTGCCCAATGGTACCGCGCTCGAAGCCGCGCCGATCGCGGCTGGGGCTGCGGTGCCGCCCGCGCCATCGGCCGGTGCGCGCATCGGGATGATCGATTCCGGCGTTGATCTGACTCACCCGGCGCTGGCGCACAGTCACGCCGAGCAGGCCGGATGCGGCGGGCACGCCGTTCCGGCCGCCCACGGCACGGCGGTGGCCTCCCTGATCGCCGGCAGCGCGGCAGAGTTTCGCGGCGCCCTGCCGGGCGCGCGCTTGCTGGCGGTCGATGTCTATTGCGCGGAGGTCACGGGCGGATCCACGGACCGCGTGGCCGCGGCCTTTGCGACTCTGACGGGGGCTGGAGTGGGGGTGATCAACGTCAGTCTGGTGGGACCGCGCAATGCCACGCTGGCACGGGTGGTGGCCGCCGTGCAGGCCCGCGGTGTACTGGTGGTCGCCGCCGTCGGCAACGACGGCCCGGCCGCGCCGCCGCTGTATCCGGCCGCCCTGCCCGGCGTCATCGCCGTCACGGGTGTCGATGCCCGTGACCGCGTGCTGCCCGAGGCGGGGCGCGGTGGCCACGTGGTCTTTGCAGCGCCCGGTGCCGACCTGCGCGCGGCTGACCTGACGCACGGCTATGCGACGGTGCGGGGCACGTCCTACGCCTCACCCATCGTGGCAGGCTTGCTCGCAGGGCTCCTGGGCCCGGAGCCCGGCAGCGGCACGCAAGCGCTGCAGGCCCTGACTCTCACGGCGCGTGACCTCGGCCCACGCGGCCGCGATGCGATCTACGGTTTCGGATTGGTGGGCGACGCGGTGCGCACCGCCAGCCCGAAGTGAGCATTGCCCATAATCTCGGCCCGACGCCGGCACGGAAGAAAGGCCCAGCGCCGGTCGTTGTACCTGTTGAAGGCCGAGACAGTTCCCGGCCGCAGACAGGAGTAGACCCATGAAGACCAAGTACTCGATCGCCGCCCTGGCGGTGGCCCTGAGCCTCACCCTCGCGCCCGCGTATGCCCAAGTGCTGGGCGGCGCAGTCGGCGGCGCGCTGGGCGGCTCTGCCGGCGGCATGCTCGGTGGCGGCCTCAGCCCCGGTGGTGTCGGCGGCATCGCCGGCAATGGCACTATCGCCGGCGGTGGTAATTTCGGCGGGGACCTGGGTGGTGCCCTGAACACCACGCACCAGGTTGGCACGCAGGCCGCAGCCGCGGGCAATGGCGCCGCCAACGCCTCCCGGAACGAGGGCCAGTCGGCGGTCCGCAAGACCGACGCGACGGCCTCGGCCGCCGGACAGACCGCGGCGAACGCATCCGCCACGGCCAACAGCGTGACGGTGCCGACGCTCCCCGCGCCGAACGTCAGCGCCAACGGCTCGGCCGCCGGACAGGCCGCGGCGAACTCATCCGCCACGGCAAACCGCATGACGGTACCGACGCTCCCCGCGCCGAACGTCAGCGCCAGCGGCTCGGGCAACCAGCAGGCCGGATTCTCCGGCTCGACGAGCCCGGTCTCCGTCGGCGGCAATGCCAGCTCTGCGCACGGCGTGAATGCCGGCGCGAATCCTGGGGTGGCCGCACAGTCGGAGCACAACGGCGCCGCTTCCGCGAGCGCCTCGCGCTGACCTCCCGGCCTCTGGCCGGTTCCAGACGCCGCACGGATCCACGCTGGGTCCGTGCGGCGCCGCTTTAGTCGCTCGCCACCGGCCGCTATACTGCCGCCCCCTTTCCAGCCGCGATCTTCCCCATGTCCAGCAGCTTCCTGTTCACCTCGGAGTCCGTGTCCGAGGGTCACCCGGACAAGATCGCGGACCAGATTTCCGACGCCGTGCTGGACGCCATCCTCAGCGTGGATCCCGGCGGCCGCGTAGCCTGCGAAACGCTGGTCAAGACCGGCGTGGTCATCGTCGCGGGCGAAGTGACGACGTCCGCCTGGATCGATCTCGAGGCGCTCGTGCGCCGCACCGTGCTGGGCATCGGCTACAACAGCTCCGACATGGGTTTTGACGGCGCGAGCTGCAGCGTGCTCAACGTCATCGGCAAGCAGTCCCCGGATATCGCGCGGGGCGTCGATCGCAAGTCCAAGCGCCGGCAGGGCGCGGGCGATCAGGGCCTGATGTTCGGCTACGCCACCAACGAAACCGACGTGCTGATGCCGGCGCCGATCACGCTAGCGCACGGACTGGTCAAACGCCAAGCCCAGGTGCGCAAGCGTGGACGGCTCCCCTGGCTGCGGCCCGACGCCAAGAGCCAGGTGACGCTGCGCTACGAAAACGACCGGCCCGTGGGCATCGAGGCGGTCGTGCTCTCGACGCAGCACAGCGATGAGATCTCCACGAGCAAGCTGCGCGAGGCCGTGATGGAGGAGATCATCAAGCCGGTGCTGCCGAAACGCTGGCTCGACAGGCGCACGCAATACCATATCAATCCGACCGGCCGGTTCGTGGTCGGCGGCCCTGTGGGCGACTGCGGACTCACCGGCCGCAAGATCATCGTCGACACCTACGGCGGCTTCGCGCGCCACGGCGGGGGCGCGTTTTCCGGCAAGGATCCGTCCAAGGTCGACCGCTCGGCGGCCTACGCGGCGCGCTATGTCGCCAAGAACCTGGTGGCCGCCGGGCTGGCCGAACGGTGCGAAGTGCAGGTCTCGTACGCGATCGGCGTCGCCGAGCCGACCTCGATCATGGTGGATGCCTTCGGCACCAGCGCGCTGTCGCGCGAGCAGCTGACCACGCTGGTGCGCCGCCATTTCGACCTCACGCCCTATGGCCTGCGCGTCATGCTCGATCTGGCGCGCCCGATCTACCTGAAGACGGCGGCCTACGGCCATTTCGGCCGTGAAGAGCCGGGCTTTACCTGGGAGCGCACCGATCGCGCGGAGGCCCTGGCGGCCGCCGGTCGCAAAATGGCGCGCCGTCGGCCGGGCAAGTCCTGATCAATTCAGGATGAGCTCGCGCACGGCGCGCGACTCCCGATATGAAGGGCCATGCCCAATTCCTATGACGTGCACGGCAAGTTCATCCTCCTGACCGGCGGCGCCAGGGGCATCGGCCGGGCGATCGCCGAATTGCTGGTGGCCAACGGTGCCGTGGTCCGGATCTGGGACGCGAGTCCGGCGCAGGTAGCCGGGGCGACGAGCGAAATCGTCGACGTCACCGAATTTGCCGCCATAGCGGCCGCGTTGACGCGCCTTCCGAAAGCCGAACACCCTGATGTCCTGGTCAACGGCGCCGGCTACCTCGGCAAGACGCAAGGCTTCGTCGCGCACCCGTATGAGGACTGGCAGCGGATTGTGGCGGTGAACCTGGCAGGGACCCTGCGAGTCACGCAGGCCGTGCTGCCACGCATGCTCCGTGCCGGCCGTGGACGCATTGTCAACATGGGCTCGCTGGCAGGGAAAGAGGGGCTGGCCACCCTGGCGGCTTACTCGGCGGCCAGCGCAGGGATCATTGCATTCACCAAGGCACTGAGCCGTGAAGTGGTTGACCACAATGTGTTCGTCAACTGTGTGGCCCCGGGTCCCATTGATACCGACATGATCCGTGCTCTCGGTCCCGATGCCGTGAAAGCGATGATGGCCGACAGCCCGATGAAACGGCTCGGCACTGCGGGTGAAGTGGCGCAGCTGGTCGCCTGGTTATGTACGGACGCGAGCCGGTTCAACACCGGAGCCGTGTTCGACATGTCCGGAGGCCGGGCCCGGTACTGAACCTCGGCCGGCCAGGGGCGCGCTGTTGTTGTCGGGCGGTCCGCCCGGGCGCTATAATTCCTGTTCGACGTGTCGTCTGCCGGCACGCCGGTGCAGCAAGGAGCGTTGCGACAGGGAATAGCCCTGCCAGGCTTGCCGCATCGTGGCTACTGAAGCCAACGGCGCTCACTGCCTCAAGTTCAACTTAAGGAGTGTCGCACGCCATGAAAGCCACCATCCAGCCCGTGACCGAGGCCCGCGATTTCCACGTGGCCGACCCTCGGCTCGCCGACTGGGGCCGCAAGGAAATCGCCATCGCCGAGACCGAGATGCCCGGCCTGATGGCGATACGCGAGGAATTCGCGCCGCTCCAGCCGCTGCGGGGCGCGCGCATCGCCGGCTCGCTCCACATGACGATC
>DATFUG010000120.1:0-4606 GCA_035261025.1 Steroidobacteraceae bacterium
GCTGGACGATTCGGACATTACGGCAACCCGCCACGCCCGCGCCGCGGTGGGAGGTCTGATCGCTGGGGTCGCCGGTTGCGGCGCCGTCTACGTCTCAGGCGGCGCCGAGCATCAGGGCCCTCCGGGCGGCGGGCCGATTGCCGTCATTGCGCACACAAACAGTGGCTCGACACCTTCGCTCGCGCCCAGAAACGACCATAAGAATGGCGCTGTTAATTTCGCTGTTAACACGGAAATTGGGCCCATAGACTAGTTCGCCTCAGACTGCATCCACCGCCAAACAGTCCACTGCGAACCGGCTCGTTCTCCGATGTACGGAGAACGAGCCGAAGAGCGGGGTGACTCAGCAAAGCGCTTACGCGCGTGAACTCGGTGTGACGCGTCATCCTCGAGCTATCGAGCTACGCAATGTTGGATTCGCAGGCGAGGGCGCACATCGACGAGAGAGGGTACTGTGGCCGCGCTGCATCATGGATTCATTTGCCGCGTCAATGATGCTGGGAAGATTCGGCAGTAATCCACACCAGCCGAGGTCGACGTTTCACCGTGACTTCACCGATATCTCTCGCAGATGCTCGATGAAACGCTGAACCACGGGGCCTGGTGCACGCTTCTTCAAAGTAACCAACGAGATGGGTGGGGACCGCAAATCCACGTCGACATTCAGCCGCCTCAATCCCCAAATCTTTGAGTTTTTTTCCAAGATCGAAGCATGCATGACCGAAATAAAGCGACCCGTGCCCAAGAGCTCGCTGCGAAGTAGCAAAGACGCCGATGTGACACTCACATCGGACAGTCGCGCTCCGCGGGATTGAAACGCGGAATTCAAGAGGTTGAAGATCACAGGCGATGGAGGAAGGATCCAAGCCTCATCGGCAAGTTGTTCGAGAGAGATCTTACGTCGCCTTACCCAGGGGTTCTTGAGTCCAGCAATGATCCAGTGATGATCATCGAACAGGCTTTCGACGTTCAGGTCATCATCCTTAAACCCGTCGGGAACGCGACTTAGAACGATATCGACGACGCGATCTTGGAGCTCCTGGTTCCGAAGGGTCGTCGTGTCCTGGTGAACGACCTGAAACGTCACGCGTGGATACCTCTCCCTAAACGATGCAATCGCTCTTGGAAGCAGGCCTGCTGCGACAAATTCGGGGCACGCGATGCGGACCTCGCCCACCGTCGGGTCAGAAAGAAACTCGATCTCGCGCACGCCTTGACGCAGCTCGTCGAAGACCGCACGCGCCCTCCTGATCAAGACCTCGGCGTAAATCGTCGGCACGACACCCTGCGCATGCCGGTCCAGTAGCCGGATGCCGACCGCCCGTTCCAGGCTCGAGATCGCCTCTGACACTGCCGGCTGCGACATCGCGAGGTGGGATCCGGCCTTGGCCATGCTTCCGCATCGCACGACTTCTGCGAGGACATGGAGATCTCGCAGCTTGAGGCGCCTGCCGATGCGGTCGTCCCAATCAGGCTGATTGGAGGTCATAGGACTTTCCGATAGGGGTAACTGAATATCCAGCTTCTGCGTTCAGCGGCTACTGCCTAGGATTCTAAGCACGCTGGATCGTACAAGCCCTGCAAGCGGCGAGCCGTGCACCCTGAATGACTATGAGCAACACAGAGAGCAAAGCAGGCAAGGAATGACTGAATCGAAGGTAGTTGTGATTGGCGGAGGACCCGTCGGCTTGACACTGGCCATGGACTTGGCATGGAGACGAATCGATGTCGTCGTCATCGAAAGCCGGGCCGCGGGTGAGCCTCCCGCAGTCAAATGCAATTCGATCTCTGCTCGGTCAATGGAGGTATTCCGGCGCCTAGGCGTTTCACAAAAGATCCGCGAAGTGGGCCTGCCTCCGGAGCACAACACCGACGTCTTGTCTTGCACCAGCGTGACTGGCATCGAGCTCTCGCGCCTGAAGTTGCCCTCGCGCAATGGTCGCAAATCTGGCGCGTCGTCTCCGGATAGCTGGTGGCCGACACCAGAGCCCTCGCATCGCGCGAACCAACTATTTTTCGAGCCGGTCATCTTTCAGCACGCTGCACAACAGCCGCGCATTACCCTGCTAAATCGCCACGAGTTCATTGGCTACGTTCAAGAGGAAGCTGGCGTAAGGGTCTACGTGCGTGATTTGAACACTGGAGAGGAGAGGGCCATCACGGCTGCCTACATGGTGGGATGCGATGGCGGCCGATCGACCGTGCGCACGATGATGGGAGCGACTTTCGTTGGAACTGCAGAAATCCAGCGGGTGCAATCCAGCTTCATACGCGCACCGAAGTTGATGTCCATGCGGCCCGATCCTGCTTGGATGTATTACGTCCTCAACCCGCGCCGCTGCGGAACCGTGATCTCCATCGACGGCAAGGAGCGTTGGAATGTTCACAACTTCCTTTACAACAACGAAGACTACGACGAGGTCGATCGCGACTGGGCAATCCGCGAGATCTTGGGCGTCGGGTCCGATTTCGAATACGAAATCATCTCGAAAGAAAATTGGATGGGCCGGCGGATGGTAGCCGACAAGATGCGCGATGGACGTGTGTTCATCGCGGGCGACGCATGTCATCTGTGGATTCCTGCAGCAGGCTACGGCATGAACGCCGGCATTGCGGACGCCGCCGATCTCGCCTGGATGCTCGCCGCAGTGCTTCAGGGTTGGGCAGGTGAAGACATTCTTGACGCGTATCAGGCCGAACGCAAACCGATCACTGAGCAAATCTCCCACATCATCACCGACGTGGCCGTCGCCGTGATGACGCAGCGCAGAAATGTGCCGGCCGATATTGAAGAAGACACCCCCGCGGGCGAGGCGTCGCGCAAGCAGGTGGGAGATCAATCCCACGACCTCGAAATCAAGCAGCAGTGCTCTGCAGGCCTGAACTTTGGGTATTTCTATGCCGCCTCTCCGATCATTGCCTATGACGAAGATAAGCAGCCGGCCTATTCCATGCACGAGCACGAAGCGTCAACGGTTCCGGGATGCCGTGCGCCTCACGTCTGGCTCGAGGGGCGCCGGTCTCTGTACGACGAACTGGGGCCGTTCTACACGCTCGTGCGGGTGGACGCGACGGTCGACGTACAGCCACTAATGGAATCCGCTCGAGCCCGGGGTGTGCCGTTGAAGCTGATCGATCTGAAGCCCGCTGAGGCGAATGGCGCATACAGCAAGGGGCTAACACTGATTCGACCAGATCAATACGTCGCCTGGCGCGGCAACGAAGTGCCTGACGAGCCGGATCGTCTGATCGACATCGTGCGCGGCGCAAGTCGGGTCGCCAGGGCGGTTCCCGCGTAGTCGAAGTACACCGCGGACCATGCACAAAGCTGACAGCGCATCAAACATCTCGTTTGTCGCCTACTCCGACCAAGGCGGCAGGCCCGATGGCGTCCAAGTGATTGTTCACGAGGGCTTCGCTTACGTCGGCCACATGTTCAGTGACGGCTTTAGCGTCATCGACGTGCGAGATCCGCGCCACCCGAAGGCTGTCGCTTTCGTCGCGATGCCTCCGAATACTCGATCGCACCATCTACAGGTGGCCGACAACCTTTTGCTGGCGATCAACGGTCCGAGCATCTGGACGTTGGCGCAATTCCAAGACCAGAGCAAGTACTTCGCAAGGACGCTCACCGATTCGATGGATCGTGAACTGAGCTTCGCTGCGGGCATTCGAATCTACGACGTCAAGAATCCGTCGCAGCCGCGCGAGATCACTTTCATGGCAATTCCGGGTCTGGGCGTGAATCGGATCTGGTGGGTGGGCGGCCGGTATGCGTATGTGGCCGCGCACATGGAGGGATATACGGACCACATCATGGCTGTTGTGGATCTTGCGACCCCCGAGCGACCCGAGATCGTTTCCAAATGGTGGCTGTCGGGGCAACGGAACCAAGGTGGCGAAGCGCCAAGCGTTCCCAAAGGGAGAAGGCATGCGGCGCATCACGCCATCGTAGAGGGTGGATTTGCGTATGGCGCATGGCGTGACGGAGGAGTGACCATCCATGACCTCAGCAATCCTCTCGAACCTGAACTGGTGAGCCACGTGAATTGGTGTCCACCCTTCACCGGAGGAACGCACACCGCGTTACCCCTGGTGGATCGCCATCTTCTGGTGGTCGCCGACGAGGCTACGACGGTCGATTGCGCGAACGGAATCCCGCGAATCTGGGTCCTGGATATCCGAGCGCCAGACAAGCCGGTGCCGATTTCAACGTTGCCGGTGCCGCTAGGGCAGGACTACTGCAAGAAGGGTGGCAAGTTCGGGCCGCACAACCTGCATGAGAACCGGCCAGGCTCGTTCCAAAGCTCGGAGTTGATCTTCGCCACGTACCTCAATGCAGGTGTACGGGCATATGACCTCTGGGATCCCTTCCGCCCACGCGAAACCGCACACTACGTGCCGCCGGCACCCGAGCGCATGATCGATTCGCGCCCGAATGCCCCGCACGTCATTCAGTCGGGAGATTTGTTTGTCGATCGCGACGGTCTCATCTACCTGACAGACCCCAATGCAGGTCTCTACGTCCTGCAGTACGAGGGCGAATAGAGCGGGGCCTGGAAGAACATCGGAAGGAGAAATCATGAAACCTATTTCGGCCGGCGAA
>DATFUG010000121.1:0-6498 GCA_035261025.1 Steroidobacteraceae bacterium
GCATTGCCGCGGTGCGCCACCAGGTGAATGAGCCGTTCCGAATTCACGCTACCGTCCGCCTCCTGTCGCTGGCGGCAGACGCCGCGGACGCTGCCGGATGTGCTGCACCTGTGCCACGATGCCCAAACCTTAGGATACCGGTCCGGGCCGTGAATTATAGCGAGGCTGCCGGCATGAAAAGTGAGACCCGGGTGCCAAGGGCAGGGGCCGTGGCTGCACTGTCGCTGCTGCCGTTGCTCGCCTCCTGCGGCGGTGGGGGCGGGAATCTGGCCAATGGCCCGCCGCCCCCCGTCGTGACGCTCGCGGTGTCGCGGGTGTTTCCCGCCCTGAACTTCGCCTCGCCGGTCGGCATGCTGCAGGCGCCGGGGGACGCCAATCGCTGGTTCGTCATCGAGCAGACCGGGCGGATCAAGGTGTTTGCCAACCAGACCGGCACCAGCACCGCCACCGATTTCCTCGATATCTCGGGCCGCGTCTCCTGCTGCGGTGAAATGGGGCTGCTGGGCGTGGCCTTCCATCCGCAGTTTCCGTCCGATCCGCGCGTGTACGTGTCGTACACGGCCTACGAGGGCGCGCAGCTGGTCTCGCGGCTGGCGGAGTACCAGAGCCGCGATGGCGGGGCGACGCTCGATCCGGCCAGCGAGCTGATCCTGTTGCACGTCAACCAGCCCGAGACCAATCACAACGGCGGAAATGTCCTGTTCGGACCCGATGGATTCCTGTACCTGGGGCTCGGCGATGGCGGCGGCGGCGGTGACATGCATGGCCCGATCGGCAACGGGCAGGACCTCAACACGCTGCTCGGCAAGATGCTGCGCATCGATGTGAATGCCGGGGTCCTGCCGTACGGGATCCCCGCCGGCAATCCAAACGCGGCCAACGCGCTGTGTGGTGCCGGCGGCACGGGCCTGGCCCCCTGCGCCGAGATCTACGCCTGGGGACTGCGCAATCCCTGGCGCTACAGTTTCGACCGCAACGGCGCCCTGTGGATTGCCGACGTGGGACAGGACAGCTGGGAGGAGATCGATCGGATCAGCGCGCCCGCCAATCTGGGCTGGCGCTGCCGCGAGGGTGCGCACCCCTACAACGCGAACTGCGGGGCCGGCACGGGACTGACCGACCCGGTGGCGGAATACGCCCACAATCCGGACGAGGCGATCACGGGCGGCTTTGTATACCGGGGCAGCAAACACCCCGTGATCGCGGGCGAGTACGTGTTCGGGGACTACGTCAGCGGCCGGTTATTCCACATCAGCGGCGCGACCAGTGCGGGCTCGACGCTTGAGGTCACGAAGGGCGATGCCAGCGGCATCTCGCCCTCCGCCTTCGGGGAGGACCTGAACGGCGAGATCTTTGTCCTCGACTATGCGGGCGGCGGCCTCTATGAACTCGCGGTCACGCCCTGAAGGTCGGACGGTGCTCAACTCTCCGGTACGGTCGCGCGCTTCTCGACGAATTCCACGACGGGCTCGCTGCCGGTGCAGATCATCTCGCCATCGATCAGCGCACCGCGGGCGACGGCGATCCGCCGGGCGCTGATGCGGCACCGCAGCCGGGCGCTGGCGCCGATTTCGAGCTTGTCCTCCACCGTGAGGACGCCGATCACCGTACCGGCAATCACCGCCCGCTGGGCCCTGAGTTCGCCTTCCCAGCGAGCACCGGTGGAGATGGCCACTTCGCCGCCCACGCGGCCGTTGCCCCGCACTGCGCCGTTGACGAGCAGCGCACCTTCGGTGTTGATGTCGCCCACGAGTTCTGTGTGCTGGGCGATCAGCGAAGGCGTAGAGCCCAGGCGATCGAGGAGCCGGCGGCGAGGCGGTTCAGACATGCTGTTACAATATCCGACTTGGTCAGGGAGGAAAGGATGAGCAAGTCTCAGATTGTGTTGCTGGTGCTGCTGACCGCCGTCACTTTGGGCATCACCGGCTGCAGCCATGTGGGCGATGACTGGAAAGCGGCGCAGGCCGCGGACACCACCGAAGCCTACCAGGATTTCCTGCGCCAGCATCCCGACAGCGAGTTCGGCGTGCCGGCCCAGGAGCGCATCAAGCAGCTGGCCGAAGACCGGGACTGGCAGCAGGCTTCCAAGACCGACACGCTCGATGGCTACCAGCAGTTCGTCGCGACCCACGCCGACGGCAAGTGGGCGCAGGAAGCGCGGGTGAGGATCGAGAACTTCCAGCTCACGGCCAGTGGTTCCAATCCGTCCGCTGCACCACCGGGCCCCGCTGCGGCTGGACCCTCGCCGCCGGCCAGCACGCCGGCCGCACCCTCCACACCGGCGGCCAAACCGGCGGCCAGGCCGTCGGCCAAGCCCGCGGCCAAACCCGTCGTGGCCAGCAAGGCCAAGCCGGCGGCAGGACATCTGGTGCAATTGGGCGCGTTCAGCTCCAAGGCCCACGCCGAGGCGGCCTGGAGCAAGATCAGCGGCCGCTTCGGCGCGCAACTCAAGTCGCTCCAGCCGCATTTCGTCGTGATCCAGAAGTCCAGGTCCCAGCCGGTGGTGCGTCTGCAGCTGGCACTGGACAGCGCTGAGCACGCGCGAGCGCTCTGTGCCTCACTGAAGAAAGGGTCGCAGCCCTGCATACCGGTCGGCTGATTGCCACGGCATGAGCAGTGAACCGCCGCAAGCCAGCCTCGCGCGACGGACCGCCCGCTGGCAGCGCGCCGCGCTGTGCTGCGGCGCGCTGTGGCTCCCGGCCCTGGCCACGGCAGCCGCGCCGCCCGCACCCATGAGTTTTGCCGCCGCCGGCGAGGTGATTCGCACCCACACGCTGGCGAACGGCCTGCAGGTCATCGTCTGGCCCGATCATCGCGTGCCCAGCGTCGCGCTGTTCAACTGGGTGCACGTGGGCAGCCGCAACGAAGGCACGGGGACCACCGGCCTTGCGCATTTCTTTGAGCACATGATGTTCAAGGGCACGACGCACCGGGCCGAGGGCGAATTCGATCGCCTGCTGGAGGCGAATGGCGCGCGCAACAACGCCTCGACCTCGCAGGATGTCACCGTCTACCAGGACTGGTTTCCGCGCTCTGCGCTCGAACTGGTGTTCGACCTCGAAAGCGACAGGCTCGCCAACCTGTCGTTTGAGCCGCAGAGCGTGGAGAAGGAACGCGAGGTGGTGTATTCCGAACGCCGGTTGCGCATCGAGGACAGCAACCCGGCCTTCCTCGATGAGCAGGTACAGGCCACCGCCTTCCTCGCCCATCCGTACCGGATCCCGACCATCGGCTGGCCCTCGGACATCAAGTCCTGGACGCTCGATGACCTGCAGGGCTTCTATCATCGCTGGTACGCCCCGAACAACTGCACGCTGGTGCTGGTCGGGGATGTCGATCCGGAACAGGTCTTCGCCCTGGCGGAGAAATATTACGGGCCGATCCCGCGCGGTCCGGCGGCGCAGCCCGTGCGCACCGTCGAACCTGAGCAGACCGGAGAGCGCCGCTTCACAATCGAACGGAACGGCCAGAACCCGCTGGTGCAGATCGCGTGGCACGCCGTCTCGGCGGACGATCCGCGCGCACCTGCCCTGAATCTGCTGCAGACCATACTCACCGGCGGCGATGCCTCGCGGCTGCACCGGCTGCTGGTGGAGGATCGAAAACTCGCAGTCGCGGTCGACAGCGGCTGGTCGGAGGGCTTCGATCCGAATACCTATTCTGTCTACGCGACCCTGGCGGAGGGCGCTTCGCCCGCCGAGTTCGAGCAGGCCCTGTACGCCGAACTCGCCCATCTGCTCGATCAGGGTGTCACGCCCGCAGAGCTCAGCCGCGCGCGCAACCAGGTGGCGGCCGCCTTCTGGCGCGGCGTCTCGACGCTCGATGGCAAGGCGCGGCTGCTCGGCGAATTCGGGGTGCTGCATGGGGACTACCGCAAGCTGTTTGCGGCGCCCGAGGCCTACGAGCGGGTGAGCGCCGCCGAAGTGCTCGCCGTGGCGCGCGAGGTCTTCAAGCCGGAGCAGCGCACCGTCGGCATCCTGCTGCCGCGCGCGGGCGTGGAGCACTAGGCGTTGCGGGCGGTACTCATGGTGGCACTCACAGTCCTGGCCGGTGGCAGTGGCGCGGCCGCCGCCCCGGCGGGGGAGGCCCTCAATGTGCCGGTGCCGGCGCATCAGAGGCTCACGCTGCCCAACGGCCTGCGCCTGATTCTCGTGCCCCGCCACGATATCCCGCTGGTGGCCTTCGATCTGCTGCTGCGCGGTGGTGCGCGCCTCGATCCGCCCGGCCGGGCGGGCACCGCGACGCTGGTGGCGGACCTGCTCACCCACGGCGCAGGCGCGCGCGACGCCTATGCCTTCGCCGATGCCGTGGAAGGCGCGGGCGGGTTCTTTGACGCCGAGGCGCGTGAAGAGGCGATCCAGGTGCGCGGCCAGTTCCTGGCGCGCGACAGCAATCTGATGCTCCACTTGCTGGGTGACGCGGTGCTGCGGCCACATTTTGCGGCCGAAGAGCTGGAAAGCCTGCGCATCCGGCGCGTCGAGGGGCTCAAGGCCGGCAAGACCTCCGCGCCGCAATCGCTCCTGCCCAGCTATGGGCGCGCGCTGCTTTTTGCAGGCCATCCCTATGGCCGCCCTGTGGGTGGGAGCGAGCAGAGCCTCGCGCAGATCACCCGGGCCGAGCTCAGCGCCTACTACGCCGCCCAGGCCGGGGCCGATCGCGCCACGCTGGTGATCGCCGGGGATTTCGATCCGGCGCGCATCAGCAAGGAAGTCACGGCGGTCTTTGGCGCCTGGCCGCGCGCGGCTTCAAAGCTGGCGCCGCTCCCGGGCCCGGCACGCGTGCACGGCCGGCGGGTGCTGCTCGTGGATGCGCCCGGTTCGGCGCAGACCTACCTGTGGCTGGGTAACGTGGGCGTGCCGCGCCGCTACCCGCAGCGCGCGGCGCTCAACATCAGCAGCACGGCTTTCGGTGGCAGTTTCGGTTCCATGCTGAACCAGGAATTGCGGGTCAAGGCGGGCCTGAGCTATGACGCCAGCGCCAGCTTCACCCGCGGCACGGTGGCCGGCGAGTTTGCGATCAGCAGCTTCACGCAGACTGAAAACACGGGGCGCGCCGTGGAGCTGGCATTGGCGACGCTCGCGCGGCTGCGCCATGACGGACTTGCGCCCGAGCGCATCGACTCGGCGCGCAATTACCTGCTGGGCCAGTACCCGCTGGCTCTTGAGACCGCGACCGACTGGGCGGTCGCTTTTGCGGAGCTCGATCTGTACGACCTGCCGGAAAGCTACGTCGGAGAGTTTGGAACGGCACTCGCCAAAGTCGATGCGGCCGCGATCCGCGCGGTGATCGATGAGGCCTATCCTGCCGCCGAAGATCTGGACATCGTGCTCATCGGCGATGCCGCGAGGATCCGGGACGCGGCCGCGAAATTCGGGCCGGTCACCACGATGCCGCTCGCGGCGCCCGATTTCACGCCGGCCGCCGCTACGCGCTGAGGGCGTTCAGGTCTTCGCGGCGCTCATCCGCTCGAGCAGCCGCTCGATCACCACGAAGAAGAGCGGAATCAGGAACACGCCCAGGAAGGTGCCCGCCACCATGCCGCCCACGACGCCGGTGCCGATGGCACGTTGCGCGCCGGCGCCCGCGCCGTGGGCGAGCGCGAGCGGCAGCACACCAAGGCCGAAGGCGAGCGAGGTCATGAGGATCGGGCGCAGCCGGTCGTGCACGGCGCGCAGCGCGGCTTCCACTGCGCCCAGGCCCTTGTCCAGATACTCCTTGGCGAACTCGACGATCAGGATGGCGTTCTTGCTCGCTAGTCCCACGGTCGTGAGCACGGCCACCTGGAAATAGATGTCGCGCGCCAGGCCAGTCAGGCTGGTCGCCAGCACTGCACCGATGATGCCCAACGGAACCGCGAGCAGGATCGCCACCGGAATCGACCAGCTCTCATAGAGCGCGGCCAGGCACAGGAACACCACCACCAGGGAGAGCGTGTAGAGCTCGGGGGTCTGCGCACCGGCGGCGCGCTCCTCATAGGACTGGCCGGTCCACTCGACGCTGAAGCCGTGGGGCAGCTGGCCCACCAGGTGCTCCACTTCCTTCATCGCCACGCCCGAGCTGACGCCCGGAGCCGCCTCACCATTGATGTTCACGGCCGATACGCCGTTGTAGCGCTCCAGGCGCGGCGAGCCGTACTCCCAGCTCGTGCTCGTGAAGGCCGAGACCGGCACCATGCCGCCGCTCGCATTGCGGACGTACCAGCGGTTGAAGTCCGAGGGCAGCATGCGGAACGGGGCGTCGCTTTGCAGGTAGACGCGCTTGACGCGGCCATGGTCGACGAAGTCGTCGATGTAGCGGCCGCCCCAGGCGACGCCCAGGGTATCGTTGACGTCGGACATGCTGACGCCGAGGGCGCCGACGCGCTCGGGGTCGATGTCGAGGCGGAACTGTGGCGCGTCGTCCTGCCCATTGGGGCGCACGTTCGCGAGCACTTTGCTCTGCGACGCCATCCCCAGGAACTGGTTGCGTGCCTGGATCAGCGCCGCGTGCCCCTGGCCG
>DATFUG010000122.1:0-9194 GCA_035261025.1 Steroidobacteraceae bacterium
GCTGCACCTGCTCGCGATCGCCGGCCGGCTCGGCGTGGCACTCACGCTGGAAGACTTCGATCGCCTGTCCGCCGACGTGCCCCTGCTGGTGGATCTGCAGCCTTCGGGACGCTTCCTGATGGAGGATCTTCACTATGCCGGAGGGTTGCCGGCGCTCATGAAGGAGCTGGCCCCGCTGCTGCACACCAGCGCGCCGCTCGCTTCCGGCCAGACACTGGGCGAGAGCATCGCCGGCGCGGAATGCTATAACCGCGAGGTGATCCATACGCTCGCCAGGCCGGCCAACGCGGTATCAGGAATCTGGGTGCTCGGCGGGAACCTCTGTCCGCAGGGCGCCGTGATGAAGCCGAGCGCCGCGGACCCGGCGCTGTGCACTCACCGCGGCCGCGCCGTCGTTTTCGAGTCGATCGAAGACCTCCGGGCCCGCATCGATGACCCTGCGCTCCCCGTCGACGAACAATCGGTCCTGGTACTCAAGGGCTGCGGTCCGCGCGGGTATCCGGGCATGCCCGAGGTGGGGAATATGCCGCTGCCGCGCAAACTCCTGGAGCGCGGCGTCAAGGACATGGTGCGGATCTCCGACGCCCGGATGAGCGGCACGGCCTTCGGCACGGTCGTGCTGCACATCGCGCCGGAATCCGAGGCTGGCGGGCCGCTGGCCCTGGTGCAGGACGGGGATGAGATCTCGCTCGATGGGCCGAAGCGCAGGCTCGATCTGCTGGTCAGTCCTGAGGAGCTCGCCCGGCGTCGCGCCGCCTGGAGCAGCGCTCATCGACCAACGAAATATGTGCGGGGCTACTACAGCCTATATATTCAGCATGTCATGCAGGCCGATCAGGGCTGCGATCTGGATTTCCTGGTGGGAGCGAGCGGCAGTACGGTGGAACGGGAATCACATTAGTGGCGGTACCGCGATTCGTCGTGGGCGATTGGGGCACGACTCACCTGCGGCTCCACCTGTGCGATGAAACCGGCTCCGTGCTGGAAAGCCTCAGTGGCCCGGGAGCGGTGGAGTCCGTGGGGCGCTTCACCCAGGTCTTCGACGATTTGTCGGGGCGCTGGCGGACCCGCTATGGCGCCTTGCCGGTCACCCTGTGCGGGATGGTGGGATCCAATATTGGCTGGGCCCAGGCCCCGTACGTCGCGTGCCCGACCCGGCTGGAAGAAATCGGCCGTGATTGCGTGCCGGCACACGGTGGCCTGGTGCACATCATTCCCGGCCTGTCCTGCCGCAATCGGCTCAACGCACCCGATTTCCTGCGCGGAGAGGAAACCCAGATCCTCGGGGCCCTGCAGCTCGATCCGGACATGCACAAGGGCCGTCACCTGCTGTGCCTGCCCGGCACGCACACCAAGTGGGCCGTGCTCGAGGAGGCCATCGTCCGGGATTTTCTTACCGCCCCCACCGGCGAGTTGTACGGCCTGCTGCGCGAACACAGCGTGCTGGTGCGCGGATCCGGCGGCACGGGGGCCGAAATGGACGGCAAGGCCTTTGCCAAAGGATTGGCCCAGTTCTACGAATTCCCCCAATCCCAGATCCTGCACCGGCTCTTTGAATGCCGCTCGCGCCTGCTCAATGGCGAATTGACGGCCAGCACGGTCAGCGCGTTCCTGTCGGGCCTGCTGATCGCCTGCGACATTGCCGGGGCGCAGCAGCTGATGCCCGATGCGTTTACCAGCGGCACCGTGCGCCTGGTGGGATCACCGGGGCTGACGACGCTGTATGCGGCCGGGCTCGTCGCGCGCGGCTACCGGGCCGAGCCGCTGGACGGTGGCGCCGCCTCCCTGGCCGGCCTCACGCACGTGCACGGCCAGCTGAACCGGGGGCCCGCGTATGCCAACGCCTGAATCATCGCGCACCGCAATGACGCTGGTGGCGATTCTGCGCGGCATCGTCCCCGAGCGGGCGGTCGACGTCGCCACCGGCCTGTACAGGGCCGGCATCCGCACGATTGAAGTACCGCTCAACTCTCCCGACCCCTACGCCAGCATCGCCGCGCTTGCCGCGGCCTCACCACCGGACTGCCTTATCGGCGCCGGGACCGTGCTCAATGTCGATCAGGCGCGGCTCGCGCACCGGGCAGGGGGGCGCCTCGCGGTGGCCCCCAATTGCGATGCGGCGGTGATCGCCGGCGCCCTTAAGCTGGGCATGCAGGTAATGCCCGGGGTCTCCAGCGCCACGGAAGCCTTCAACGCCTTGCGCGCCGGCGCCACGCATCTGAAGCTCTTTCCGGCCGTCAGCCACAGCCCGCCACACCTGCGCGCGCTCCGCGCGGTACTGCCCGGGGAGGTCCGGGTATTTCCGGTCGGCGGGATCGGGGCGCAGGATATACTGCCGTGGATGGCGGCCGGGGCAGCCGGATTTGGCTTCGGTTCGGAGCTTTTCCGGCCCGAATACAGCCTCGCCGACATCGAACGACGTGCTGTTGAACTGGTGCGGGCCTACTCGCAGGCCTGCCGCGAACTGGGCCGCCCTTAAGGATACTGCGGGGCGATCAATAGAATAACGGGGGAATCACTTGTCACTCTCAACGCTCGACATCGCCATCATCTGCCTATACGCGGTTTCCATCTTCGTCCTCGCGCAATGGGTCTCCCGTGAGAAGGGCACCCACAAGAAGGATGCGCAGGACTATTTCCTGGCGAGCCGCGCCTTGCCCTGGTGGGCCATCGGCACCTCGCTGATCGCGGCGAATATTTCCGCGGAACAGATCATCGGCATGTCCGGATCCGGCTACGTCATCGGCTTAGGGATTGCCTCCTACGAGTGGATGGCCGCGCTCACGCTGCTCATCGTCGGCAAGTACTTCGTGCCGATTTTCCTGAAGAACGCCATCTACACCATGCCGGAATTCCTGGAGCGCCGCTTCAGCACCACGGTCAGGACGGTGATGGCGGTCTTCTGGCTGGGCGTCTACGTGTTCGTCAACCTGGTGGCCATCCTGTGGCTGGGGGCCACGGCGGTGAGCACGGTGACGGGCCTCGAGGTGCAGACGGCGCTGATCGCGCTCGGCGTATTCGCCGGCGTATACGCACTCTACGGCGGCCTGAAGGCCGTGGCACTGACCGATATCGTGCAGGTCTCGCTGCTGGTGCTCGGCGGGCTGCTCATCAGCTACATCGCCCTGACCAAGGTGGGTGCCGGTCACGGCATCCTGGCCGGATTCCAGGAGCTGACGCACCGATTTCCGGAGAAATTCCACATGATCCTGCCGGCCAGCAGCCCGCACTACAAGGAGTTGCCCGGACTGTCCGTGCTGCTCGGCGGCATGTGGGTCATGAACGTGTCCTACTGGGGATTCAACCAATACATCATCCAGCGCGCGCTCGGCGCCAAGGATGTGCGCGAGGCCCAGAAGGGCATCGTGCTCGCCTCCTTCCTGAAGCTGCTCATGCCGGTCATCATCGTGCTGCCGGGCATCGCCGCTCTGGCGCTGGCGCCGAATCTCCCCCGGCCGGACCAGGCCTACCCGCACCTGATGGCCATGCTCCCCTCCGGCATCCTTGGCCTGGTGTTCGCCGCGTTGATCGCCGCGATCGTGGCTTCCCTGGGCTCCAAGATCAATTCCATCGCCACCATCTTTACGATGGACGTCTACCGGCCGCTGCGCCCGCAGACGTCGCAGCAAAAACTGGTGCTGGTCGGCCGCATCACGGCCGCGACGGCGCTGATCATAGCCATCCTCTCGGCGAAACCGCTGCTGAGCAGCTTCGATCAGGCCTTCCAGTACATCCAGGAGTTCACCGGGTTCTTCACTCCTGGAATCTGCGTGATCTTCCTCCTCGGCATGTTCTGGGATCGCTGCACAGCGATGGGCGCGCTGGTGGCGGCGATCGGCTCGGCAGTGCTGTCCTTCGCGCTGAAATTGTGGTGGCCGGCGCTGCCGTTCATGGATCGCGTCGGCCTGGTGTTCGTTGCCTGCCTGGGGGTCGCCGCGGCAATCTCGCTGCTGCAGGAGCGCCCGACGGCCGCGTTGCGTGTCGATCTGAAGAATATCGACTACTCCACCAGCACCAGTTTCAACGTCGGAGCGGCGGTGGTGACCGGCATCCTCGTCGTGCTCTACACCGTGTGGTGGTAGAGCGAGCCGCAGGCCACGCCGACAGTGACTCCGATCCGCATCATCGGCGCCCGGAACATTGTCGGCGAGTGCGTATTGTGGAACCCGCGCCACCAGCAACTGTGGTGGACGGACATCCAGAGCAGCCAGCTCCACCGTTATGACTGGGCGGGCGAGCAGCTGGACGTATACAGCACGCCTGAGCGGGTAGGATCCTTCGGCTTCGTTGCGGACGAGGAGCGGCTCGTCACCGCCTTCGCCAGCGGCGTTGCACTCTACGATGTGAACGGCGCCTCGGTGGAGTGGATCGCGCGGCCGCAGGAAATCGTGGCGGGGATCCGCTTCAACGATGGCCGCGTGGACCGTCGCGGGCGATTCTGGGCCGGGACCATGGTCGAAGGACCGCAGAAATCGGCGGATGGCTGCCTCTACTCGATCGGCCGCGGCGGCCACATCCGCCGCCAGGAGCAGGGGCTGCGTATTTCCAATGGCCTGTGCATGAGCCCGGACGGCGCGAAGCTGTATTTCGCGGACTCGCCGGTGCGCACGATCTACGTCTACGATCTCGTGGAGCCGGAAGGTCTGCTGGCCAATCGGCGCATCTTCGCGCGCACGCCGGAAGGCGCCTCGCCGGACGGGGCGGCGATCGATGTTGACGGCTGCGTGTGGAGCGCCCACTGGGGAGCAGGCTGCATTGTGCGTTATACGCCCGACGGGCGCGTCGATCGGACCATTCCGGTGCCCGCGACCCAGCCCAGCTGCGTATGCTTTGGCGGGCCGGACCTGGACATCCTGTGCGTCACCAGTGCGCGCGAAAACCTCAGCGCCGAAATTCTCAACGCCGAGCCGCACGCCGGCTCCGTGTTCCTGTACCGCGCCGGCACGCAGGGCCTGCCTGAGCCGGAGTACCTCCAATGAATACCCGGGTGAGCGGCCAGAATCTGACCTATAGCATTGCCCACCACATCGGTATCGCCATCGTCACCGGTGTCTATTCCAAGGACAACCCGATTCCGATTGAAGCCGACCTGTGCCGGGAATATGGAGCCAGCCGCCCGGTGCTGCGCGAGGCGGTCAAGATGCTCACGGCCAAGGGGCTGCTCGGCGCGCGGCCGCGCCGCGGCACCTGGGTGCAACCCGAAGACCGCTGGAATCTGCTGGACCCGGATGTGCTGGGCTGGCTGCTCGAGCGCAAGTTCTCGCCGGCGCTGCTGATCGAGTTCACCGAGCTGCGCCTGGCCGTGGAGCCTGGTGCCGCGACGCTGGCCGCGCGCGCCGCCGGCCCCGAGGAAAAACTCGCCATCAGCCGTGCGATCGAGCGCATGCAGGCCGCGGACCGCGGCGATGACGATCCATTGGAATCGGATATCGCCTTTCACGTGGCCGTGCTGGCGGCGAGCCGCAACCGCTTCTACGCGCAGCTCGGCGGCTTCACCTCGACGGCACTGCGCATCAGCATCCGCATGACCAACCGCTACAAGGGCGTGAGACTGGCGAGCGTGGCCGATCACAAGAAGGTGGCCGATGCGATCATCGCCGGAAAGCCCGCCGTCGCCGGCGAGGCGATGCGCAAGCTCATCCAGGAAGCCCTGGACATCATCAAGAAGCGCAACGCCGTGGCGGCACCGCGCAAGGCCTCGGGCGCAGCCGCCGGATGAGCCGGATCGGACTCGCCATCGTCGGGCTGGGCAAGATTGCCCGTGACCAGCACGTGCCCTCGCTTAAGGCCAGCCCGGCCTTCGAGCTTATCGCGGTGGCCAGCCCGCACAGCCGGCTCGAGGGCGTGCCAAACTATCCGGATCTGGCCGCACTGCTGAAGGCCGTGCCGAATCTGCCGGCCGTGTCCCTGTGCACCACGCCACAGGCGCGCTTCGAGACCGCGCGCGTGGCGCTCGAGCACGGTTGCCACGTGCTGCTGGAAAAGCCGCCGGCCATGACCACGAGTGAAGTTCACCTGCTGGAGGAGCTGGCCCGGACCCGGGGAGTGGCGCTGCTCGCCTCCTGGCATTCGCGCCACGCCAATGGCGTCGAGCCGGCCCGCACCTGGCTGCAGGAGCGACAGGTCCGCAAAGTGGAAGTGGTGTGGAAGGAAGATGTACGCATCTGGCACCCCGGTCAGACCTGGATCTGGAAGGCCGGCGGATTGGGCGTCTTCGATCCGGGCATCAACGCGTTGTCCATACTCACTCGCATCCTGCCCGGGAGTCTGGTGCTGAACAACGCGGAGCTCTACTTCCCGAAGAACTGCGAAACGCCGATCGCCGCGCAACTGCAGCTCACCAGTACCGAGGGTGCGACCGTGCACATGGCGCTGGATTTTCTGCACACCGGCACCGCGCACTGGAATATTGAGGTCGACACCGATGCCGGTCAACTCCGGCTCGTCAATGGCGGCGGCGAGCTGCAACTGGATGGCCGGGCAGTGGACACTCCGCAAGACACGGAATACGCGCGGGTCTATGCGCACTTTGCACGGCTGGTGCGCGAGCGGCGCGGTGATGTGGATCTCGCCCCGTTTCGCCTGGTGGCCGACGCCTTCCTGTGCGGCCGGCGTGTGGAAGTGGCGCCGTTCGTCGAGTAACGTACGGCGTTTGCGGGTCTGATTATGTGATATCCGGGCTGGAACTTAGCCTGAGAAAGTTGCTGCACTGCGTACGACACGGGCGAAAAGTGCTATAGATGAGGAACAGGGCCATCCTGGCTCACATGCGGGGGGAGTCGGCCGGACAACAAAACCCATGCCCACGAAGGGACGGAAGGGGTTGAAGGTAGCGCCTCGAGGGGCAGCGGTGCGGCGGTTCACGCGTACCGCTCGGCGCCGGTCCCCCGCCTTTTGCGTGGTGGGAATCGGCGCCTCGGCGGGAGGCTTCGATGCTCTCGTGCAGTTCCTCGAGGCCATGCCCGCCACCAGCGGTATGGCGTTCATCATCGTCCAGCACCTGAGCCCCTCGCCGCGCAGTCTGTCGGCCGAGCTCTTTTCACGCCACACCGCGATGGTCGTGTGCGCGGCCGAAGACGGCCAGCGCCTGCAGGCCAATCACGTCTACACGAGTCCAGCCGCGAGCGATCTTCGTGTCCGGGGCGGTGTCATCCGTCTGTCCAAGCCGACCGACATCCGCGGCCGGCGATTTCCTGTCGATCACCTCTTCAGTTCCCTGGCACAGGATCAGCGCCAGCGCGCCATTGCCATCGTCCTGTCCGGCACGGGCACCGATGGCACGATGGGGTTGAAGTCCATCGTCGCACACGGCGGCATGGCCTTGGTCCAGGCCCCGGAGTCCGCCCAGTACGATGGCATGCCGCGCAGCGCGATAGCCACCGGACTTGTCACGCAGGTACTGCCGATCGGCAGGATGCCGAGCGTGCTCCAACGCTATTCGCGACACACCTATGCGCGGAAGAGCGACGCGGCGCTCGAGACATCCGCGAGCGCGATGCCCATCGGAGCCGTTCTGGAGCTGGTGCGCACACAATACGGACAGACCTTCACCGGCTACAAGCCAGGCATGCTGACCCGGCGCATCGAGCGGCGCATGGGTCTGCTGGGCCTTGCGAAAATTGGCGACTACGCCAGGCGCCTGCGGCGTGATGCCGCCGAAGCAGGGGCACTGATCAAGGACCTGCTGATCGGCGTCACGGAATTCTTTCGCGATCGCGAAGCCTGGAAGGCCCTCGATGCCCAGGTCCTGCGCCCGCTGATTGCAAGAAAAATGCCGGGCGAGCCCGTCCGCGCCTGGGTCGCCGGCGCCGGGACCGGCGAGGAAGCCTACACCCTCGCGATCCTGATCCTGGATCGCATGCGCCGCATGCGCAAACGCTGCCCGGTGCAGATCTTTGGCACCGACACCAACCATGACTCCCTGAACTATGCTCGCGCCGCGATCTATCCACTCGGGATTGCGGGCCACGTGCCGGCCAACCACCTGAAACGCTACTTCCAGGAGATCAAGGGCAATCATCACTACCAGGTGGCCCCGGAGGTTCGCGAATGTGTCATCTTCGGCGAGCATGATCTGATGGCCGACCCGCCCTTCTCGCGCGTGGACCTCGTAACCTGCCGGAATCTGCTGATCTATCTGCAGCCCGAGGTGCAGCAACGGTTATTGCTGGTGTTTCACTTCGCGCTGCGGCTGGATGGCCACCTGCTGCTCGGTACCGCCGAAACAGTGGGTCTGCAGGAAAGGCTCTATCGGAATATCGATCGCAAATGGCGTCTCTACCAGCGCATCGGCACAACGCCCCGGGATCAGCTCGACTGGGGCACCGGCCGGGCCGCTCAGCGCCTGCCCCAGCCGACCTCGGAATTCCCAGGGACGACCGCTCACGCTGCCCAGACCGCTCATCTGGCTCGCAGCGCTCTGCTGGACCGGTACGCACCGGCCGCCGTGCTAGTCAACAACAAACTGGACGTGCTCTATGCGAGCGCACGGGCCGAAAGATTCCTTCGCGTCGTGGGGCGGACATCGATGCCGAAGCCGGAGCTGCGACTTACGTCGCGCATTCGCTCGCGGCTACCCGCGGCCCTGCGACGCGCACAGGCAGCCCGGCGGCCGGTGATGTTCCGCGCGCCGCAGGGAGCGGGCCCGCGAGGGCGCCGCGGCCCCTTCAGCGTCGAAGTCATTCCCATGCGCACCGAGCGGGGCGATACCGACGACCCGCGCTTTGTCGTGGCCTTTCATGATAATGCGGCCGCCACGATTTCGATCCACTCCGCAGGGGCGCACGATCAATTGAAATATGAACTGCGCACCGCGCAGGAGGACCTGCGCAGCGCGGTCGGCCAGCTTCGGACCTCCAATGAGGAATTGCGCGCCGCGCATGAAGAGACCATGTCGATCAATGAAGAGCTGCAGTCGATGAACGAGGAACTGGAGAGTTCCAAGGAAGAGCTGCAGTCCGTGAACGAGGAGCTCAACACCGTCAATACCCAGCTGCAGCACAAGGTCGGCGAACTGGAAGTGGCCAACAACGACCTGCGCAATCTGCTCGCGTCCAACGAGATTGCGACCGTCTGCCTTGATGAGACCTTGCGCATCAAGTGGTTTACGCCCGCCACCTTGCGGCTCTTCAATCTGCTGCCGACCGATATCGGCCGTCCGATCGCCGACCTCAACCCCACGGCCAGGGATGCGG
>DATFUG010000123.1:0-4501 GCA_035261025.1 Steroidobacteraceae bacterium
GACCAGGCTCTGGGCACCGAAGCCCACGGCGAGCCCGACGATACCGGCGGCGCCCAGTATGGGAGCCAGCGAGACTCCCAGCTCGGACAGCACCAGCATGCCGGCGACCAGCGCGATAATCACCGAAGTCAGATGGCGGAATACACGCACCAGCGTCTCGGCACGGCGCGCGTGCTCCGGCTCGTGTGCGCGCGCGGTGTATCGATCGCGAAACCCGCGAATCAGTCGCGTACAAAGGAAGCGCGCCGCGATGGCCAGTATCACGATGACGGTGATGCGCATCGAGGCCATCGCGAAACCGGAGAACGCCTGCGCTTCGTGCAGGGCGCTCGCGGAGGTCAATGCGGGCATCGCGGGCTCCCAGGTTCACACCTGGCAAGGGCACCCATGACTGGAATATCAATGACCTGTCGAAGCTTCCTCAGGTCCATATAGGGCATCGTGCGCGGTGAGTGCCGGGGCGCGCAGCGTAACAATTCCCGGTACCCCGTCGCAATGAAACTGCAGGCCGGATCGCTCATCCGCGCGCGGCGCCAGAGGTCCTTGGATCGGACCATGGCACGCAGGGCGTGTGCTACACTGCCTCTCAAGATCGTGGCGGTCGGATGTCTCGCGCTGCGCTTCCTTTACTGAGCTTGCGCCCTCTGTCCCGGCGATCATCGCCACCCGATGGCGAGCGCGCGCCAGTCCTTCCGGCAGGAGTGTTTAGATGATCGAACGCCATGATTCATCGCCCCATTCACGGTTCGCGACCGTGCCTTTCGCGGGCGAGACGAATAACGACTACCGCGCCCGTATCGCCCACCAGCAGGCCGACCTGCAGCTGCAGCGGCAAAGGGAATTGCTCGAGCAGGCCTCCACGCTCAATGCACCGACGGCGCGCATTCGCATCTGGGAGCGCCTGCACCAGCTGAGCCTGCCGCGCGACCCGAATCACCGGCTGGTGGGCATCATCGCCGCCAATACCGGCCTCACCCTGGATGAAGTGCGCGACGAACAACGCCTGCGCATCGCTCCCCCGGCCGCGCAACCGGCACTCTGAGGGCACCGCCTTGGCTAAGCCAAACTACCGTCAGCAGAAACGCCAGAAGGAGCTGTCGCGCAAGTCGCGGCAGGCCGAGAAGCTGCAGCGGCGCACGCCCAAGACCGACCCCGCCGACACCAGTCCCGAAGCAGCGGGCACCGTGGCCACAGATATCCAGGGCGGGCCGCGGCAAGAGACCCCGTGACGCTGGAGCTTGGCGCACCGGCCCCCGCGTTTACGCTGCCGGATCCGGCCGGGCGCGTTTACACTCTCAGTGATTTCTCCGCCGGCCAGGCACTGCTGGTGGCCTTCATCTGCAATCACTGCCCCTACGTGATCCATGTGCTGGACGGCTTGGTGAATTTTGCGGCCGATTACCGCGGCCGTAACCTCGCTACCGTCGCGATCAACGCGAACGATGTCGCGGCCTACCCTGAGGACCGGCCCGAACTGATGGCGGCGTTGGCCCGGGCCCGGAACTTCTCCTTTCCCTACCTGTACGACGAGTCGCAGGATACGGCGAAGGCCTATGGTGCCGTCTGTACGCCTGATTTTTTTCTCTTTGATGCCCGCCGACACCTGGCCTATCGCGGCCGGTTCGATGCGAGCCGCCCGCGCAGCGCTGTCCCCGTGACGGGATCCGAACTGCGCCGCGCGGCCGACGCCGTCCTGACCCGCGGCCCGGTGCCGGCCGATCAGGTTCCCAGCATGGGTTGCAGCCTGAAGTGGAAGCCGGGCAACGAGCCTGGCAGGGCCTGAGCCGTCCAGGGCGCGGGCGGGCGCCTTGCTAATCGCCGGCGAGCAGGCGATCCAGATACAGGTAGCGATCCCGGTGCTGTTCCCGCTCGACGCGGCTGTCCACATCGATGCGCATCACCTCCGCCGCCGCGCCGCTCCTGATCGCAGGCCAGTTCGCTGAGCCCAGCCCATTGGGATCGCCGGTCTTGATGAAGCTTACGAAGTAGGCCTGCATGATGGCCGAGACCTTGTAGTCCTCGGGCTGCCAGTCGTACACGCGGTTGGTGGGCAGGTTCCCGAGCGCATATTCGATCTCGGTCGAGTGCACGGCGCCGTGAGTGATGCCCGTCCGGCCCGCTTCGGATCGCATGAGCGGGCGGGCGCGCGCGAACAGATACCGATACACCGGTTTACCGCCCGTGCGGGCGTGCATATCCAGCCACTTCCAGGTATCGAAGGCGATGGACTGGTCCACCATCAGATCGTCGGCGACCGGTATGACCTCCTCGTCGGTCGCGGGGTCGTACACTGTCAGGATGGCTTCCGCGCGGCCGCGCAATTGTTTCCTGACCGCCTCGAGGTAATGGTCGCGGGTCGGCTTCACATCCCCGAGCAGGGCATGGTAATCGGACTCCTCGAGATTCCAGCCGGCGAGCAATGGCACGTGGGCCTGCTCGGCTGCCGCATACACCTGCACCGGCGGCTTGGTAAAGAAATGGCCATCGACAACGGCGCCCTGCAGCTCCCAATCGTGCTTGGACGCCGCATCCAGGACCTGCTGGGCCGGCATCCGGCGCAGCTCCGCGAGACTCCTGGCGCCCGCCTCACCCTGGAACGTGACTCCGTTTTTCTCCCCTGCCGCCAGCGGGATAGGGGCGCTGCCCAGGGTGGAGCCACTCTCCCCGATCGCACCGGCGATCAATCCTCGGGAAAGGGGCGAAGCCATCAGCGCGCTCACCGAGTAGGAGCCCGAGGATTCTCCGGCGATCGTGATCCGCCGCGCATCGCCACCAAACGTGGCAATATTCTGCACCACCCAGCGCAGGGCCGCGGCCTGGTCCAGGTACCCGTAGTTGCCCGAGGCGTGATGCGCTGATTCCTGCGTGAGTTCCGGATGCGCCAGGAAGCCAAATACCCCGAGCCGGTAATTCACCGTAACGGCGACGATGCCGTGGCGCGACATGCTTTCTCCGTCGTAGCGCAGTTCCGAACCGTCACCGGCCATCAGACCGCCGCCGTAAAAATAGACCAGCACCGGAAGGCGATCGGCGTCCGAGCGGGCGGGTGTCCAGATGTTGAGGTACAGGCAGTCCTCGCTGATGCCATCAGAGCGGAACACCATGTCGCTGAACAGCGGCTCCTGCATCGCGCGGGGGCTGAACCGGTCCGCCTTGCGCACGCCGGTCCAGTTCCTGACCGGCTGCGGCTCCTTCCAGCGCAACTCGCCGAGCGGCGGAGCGGCATAAGGGACGCCGCGGAACAGGCGAATGCCCGATTCGTCCACGCCTTCGACGATACCGTTGGCCGTTCGCACCTGCAGTGGCGGCAATCCCGGGGCCGGATCCGCGAGCGCGACAGCGGCGGGGAACCCTGCCAGCACGAGAAGCAGGAGTCGGTACCTCATTGCGGAGGCGGCAGGCTCGCGATCGCCTCGCGCGCCAGCTCATCCAGGCCTTCGCCGCCGGCCGCCACATGCCCGGCGATCTGCCGGCGCATGCGCGGATCCCAGAATCGGCGGATGTGATTGGCGATGCCGGCGACGGCGTCCGCCCGTTTGGGTTCCGCCGCAAAGAAATGGCCAATGTCATTGGCCATCCGCACCAGACTCTCCACACTCATCCAGCGGGCTCGCCGACGCCCTCGCCTGCACCGGCGTGTACGGCCTGGTCGAGCAGCGCCTGTTGCCGGCGATCGAACTCACTGTGCCGCCGCTGCCAGGCCGAGGGCTGCGTGACGCGCGTGACCTGGACCGCGGTGACCTTGTACTCGGGACAATTGGTGGCCCAGTCGGAATTCTCGGTGGTGATCACATTGGCGCCGGACTCGGGAAAGTGGAACGTCGTGTACACCACGCCGGGCTGGACCCGATCGGTGATCTGCGCCCGCAGCACCGTCTCCCCGGCGCGGCTCTGCACCCCGACCCAGTCGCCCTCCTGGACACCGCGTTCTTCGGCATCATGCGGATGGAGTTCAAGGCGGTCCTCGTCGTGCCACATGACATTCTCGGTGCGCCGGGTCTGCGCGCCGACGTTGTATTGGGACAGGATTCTTCCCGTGGTGAGGATCAGCGGATAGCGCACATTGACCTTTTCCGTCGTGGGCACGTATTCGGTGACCAGGAAGCGGCCTTTGCCACGCACGAACGTGTCGACGTGCATGGTGGGCGTACCTTCGGGATGCTGGTCATTGCAGGGCCACTGAATGCTGCCCAGCCGATCGAGCTTCGCAAAGCTGACTCCGGTAAAGGTCGGCGTCAGCGCGGCAATCTCGTCCATGATCTCGCTGGGATGGGCGTATTTCATCTCCAGGCCGAGCGCGTTGGCCAGCAATTGCGTGATTTCCCAGTCGGCGTAGCCTGATTTCGGCAGCGTCACGCGCCGCACCGGCGAGATGCGCCGCTCGGCATTGGTGAAGGTGCCGTCCTTCTCGAGGAACGAGGAGCCCGGCAGGAACACATGGGCGTACTTGGCCGTCTCGTTGAGAAACAGATCCTGCACGATGATGCATTCCATGGCGGTG
>DATFUG010000124.1:0-4848 GCA_035261025.1 Steroidobacteraceae bacterium
AACACAATCGGCCGCTCATCGCGCACCGCGCGCTCCACTTCCGCCAGCATGCCCTGCTCGCTCGATTCGATGAGCTTGAAGCTGCCAAGCCCGTACATGTTCTGCTTGATGATCTCGAGCAGATTCCGGTTGCCATCATTGCCAGGCTCAATGCCGTAGATCGAACTCTTCAGCTCGGCTGCAAAATTGTGAATATCAGAGAAGTCATGCAAGCCCTTGGCATAGGTGTACTCGGGCACGGCGAGCGTATAGCGCGCGCCGGTGAGGTTGGCGCCGAGCACATCGACCGAACCGTCCGCCACGAATGACTTGCGATCGCCTTCCATCGAAGGCATCCAGTTGCCGAGGAAGACATCGATGTCCCTGTTCTTCATCGACGCGTAGGTGACCGGTACGGACAACACGGTGATCTTCGGCACATAACCGATCTGCCTGAGCAGCTCGGCGAACACCGCGGTGGTGGAGGTAACGTCGGTCCAGCCGATGTCCGACAGGCGCACCATGCTGCAGCTGTCCGGGTCGCGCGCCGTTGCGGGCGGCTCGGCGCTGCGCGCAGCCGGCCAGCCCGAGAGCAGCAGCAAGCCGAGCGCACCCCAGCGCGTGCGGCGTGAAAGGCGAGTCGGAGTGATGATTATTGTGCGCGCACTGGCTGCATCAGGAGTCACGCGGCAATCATAAGCGGTATTGACCGCTCGCTCATCCTGCCCGCATGATCAAAGGCCAGAGCGCTGCGGCGTGGGTGTTTCTACGCACAATCTAATACATTCACTATACATTGTATGATATTGATATATAACAATATAAAATCCGAAATTTCGAACATGTCCGAGGCGGCTCCTTGAGCCAGCGCAACGCGCATCAGGAGCCGGCGGTGCTGCGCAGCTTCAATCCCGCGACGGGCGAGGAGATCGCCTGTCTTGCCGTCCATACCGTAGCTGATGTCGACGCTGCGGTACGCCGGGCGCAGGTGGCACAACGCGAGTGGGCGGCACAGACCGGAACGCAACGCGGACGAACACTGCGGCGCGTGGCGGATCTGCTGCGGGCACGGAACGATGAGCTCGCCGAGCTCGAGACCCGCGACACCGGCAAGCCGATCCAGGAGACCTCCGTCGTCGACGTGGCCTCCGGTGCCGACTGCCTCGAATACTTTGCCGGACTCGCCCCCGGTATCGCCGGCGAACATGTCGATCTGGGCCCGAGCGCGTTTGGCTATACGCGCCGCGAGCCCCTGGGCGTCGTGGCCGGCATCGGGGCCTGGAATTATCCGCTGCAGATTGCCTGCTGGAAATCCGCGCCGGCGCTCGCCTGCGGGAACGCGATGATCTTCAAGCCGGCCCACCTGACGCCGCTGACTGCAGCCGCCCTCGAGAAGATCATGCTCGAGGCCGGCGTACCGCCTGGCGTGTTCCAGGTGGTGCAGGGCCACTCGGAGGTCGGGCGGGCACTGACGCAGCATCCGGCGATACGCAAGGTTTCGCTCACCGGCTCGGTGGAGACGGGCAGGGCCGTGATGCGGGATGCCGCCGCCTCGCTCAAGCAGGTCACACTCGAGCTGGGCGGCAAGTCACCGATCATCGTCTTTGCGGATGCGGCGCTGGACAACGCCGTCGCGGGCGCGCTGCTCGGCAATTTCTACTCGGCCGGTGAGGTCTGCTCAAACGGCACGCGCGTCTTCGTCGAGCGGCGGGTCGCGGCTGATTTCATGGAGCGTCTCGTCGCGCGCACCCGCGCCCTGCGCATCGGCGATCCGCTGGACCCGGCTACGCAGGTCGGATCGCTGATCTCGCAGGCGCACATGGACACGGTGCTGAAGTACGTCGAATTGGGACGTGCCGAAGGTGCCCGGCTGGCCATCGGCGGGCGGCGGGTGACGAGTGGCGCCCTGGTCAAGGGTTTCTTTGTCGAGCCCGCCGTCTTTGATCTGTGCGGTGACGGGATGCGCATCGTGCGCGAGGAGATTTTCGGTCCCGTGATGTGCGTGCTGACCTTCGATGAGGAAGTCGAAGTGATCCGCCGCGCCAACGATACGGAGTTCGGCCTGTCGGCCGGCGTGTTTACCTCCGATCTGACGCGCGCGCACCGCGTGATCGCGCAGCTGCAGGCCGGAACCTGCTGGATCAATCATTACAACGTGACGCCGATCGAATTGCCCTTCGGCGGCTACAAATCCTCGGGTCTCGGGCGCGAGAACAGCCGGGCGGCCATCGAGCATTACACGCAGCTCAAGAGCGTCTACGTCGCCATGCAGGACGTGCAGTCGCCGTACTAGGGTCCTCGAAGCGGCCGTGCTTCCCAACGCCAGTCCTGTCGCGGTACGCTGTGGCGGCGCAGCGCAGCGGCGCGAGGAGTTGTCCATTGAGCGCAGACCCCAGTCTTCCGGGTGAGGCGGCGGCCCGCCTCGTCGTGGGACATTTCATCCACGGGCAGAATAGCCTTGCCCCAGGCGCGCGCTGCACCCCGGTGTTCAACCCGGCACTCGGCCGGGCGGTGCGTGAGGTCGCCATGGCGACCGCCGCGGACGTCGATGCCGCCGTGCGCAGCGCAAAATCCGCACAGCCGGCCTGGGCGCGCACGCCGGCACTGCAGCGCTCGCGGGTGCTGTTTCGCTTCAAGGAACTGCTGGGCGAACAACGAGCGCTCCTGGCGCGCACGATCTCCGAGGAGCACGGCAAAACAATCGCGGACGCGGACGGCGAGATCACGCGCGGCATGGAAGTGGTGGAATTCGCCTGCGGTGCGCCGCAGCTCCTCAAGGGCGAATTCAGCGAAGGCGTGGGGACCGGTGTCGATACCTATGGCGTGCGCCAGCCGCTGGGCATTGCCGCCGGCATCACACCCTTCAATTTTCCGGTGATGGTGCCGATGTGGATGTTTCCACTGGCACTCGCCTGCGGCAATGCCTTCATCCTCAAACCCTCGGAACGTGACCCTTCGGCCTCGCTGCTGTTGGCGCAGCTGCTGAAGCGCGCGGGGCTGGCGGACGGACTGTTCAACGTGGTCCAGGGCGACAAGGCGGCGGTCGACGCCATCCTGCAGCACGCGGGTATTGCCGCCGTGAGCTTCGTCGGCTCGACGCCGATCGCGCAGTACATCCAGTCCCAGGCCGTGCAGCACGGCAAGCGCGTGCAGGCACTCGGCGGTGCGAAGAACCATGCCGTCGTCATGCCCGATGCCGACCTCGACGCCGCGACGGAGGCGATCGTCGGTGCCGCCTACGGATCGGCGGGCGAGCGCTGCATGGCGATCTCGGTCGTGGTGGCGGTGGGCCCAGCGACGGCGGATGGACTCATCGCGCGCCTGCAGCAGCGGGTCGCGGCACTGAAGGTCGGCGCGCCGGATGCGGCTGGCACCGACATGGGACCCCTGGTGACCTCAGAGGCGCGCGCCCGGGTGCTCGGCTACGTGGAATCCGGGCTCGCCGAGGGTGCGACGCTGTGCCTCGACGGGCGGAGCCTGAAGGTGGCGGACCGCCAGAGCGGTTTCTTCATGGGCCCCTGCCTGTTTGATCACGTGCGCGCGGACATGAAGATCTACCGCGAGGAGATCTTCGGCCCGGTGCTGTCGGTGGTTCGCGTGGCCGACTATGCCGCGGCACTCAGACTGGTCAATACGCATGAGCTCGCGAATGGTACCGCGGTGTTTACCCAGAGCGGCGGGCTCGCGCGCGCCTTTGCGCGCGAGGTCGAGGTGGGCATGGTCGGGATCAACGTGCCGATTCCGGTGCCGATGGCCTTCCACAGTTTCGGCGGCTGGCGCCGCTCGATGTTCGGTGATCACCATATGTATGGCAACGAAGGCGTGCGCTTCTACACACGGCTCAAGACCGTGACCGAGCGCTGGCCGGAAAACACGGCGGTACGTGCCGATTTTTCGATTCCGACGATGAAATAACGGTAGATCCCCAGTGGCGCGGGCGCACCGGTGGACGGGTGTGGCCGGCTCATTGCGGCCCAGTTGAGGGAGTGCAAGTTGAAAAGCAACATCGAGATCGCCCAGCAGGCAAAGATGCGGCCCATCGTGCAGCTGGCCAAAGAGCGGCTCGGCATTCCAGAAGAGCACCTGGAGCCCTACGGTCGCTTCAAGGCGAAGATCGCCCTGGACTACCTCGCTGCAGTTCCCGAGCGCCCCGACGGCAAGCTGGTGCTGGTGACGGCAATCTCGCCGACACCGGCCGGCGAAGGCAAGACCACCACCACGGTGGGACTGGGCGATGCGCTCAACCAGATCGGCAAGCGGGCCATCATCTGCCTGCGCGAACCGGCGCTGGGGCCGGTGTTCGGCATGAAGGGCGGTGCGGCCGGCGGCGGTTTTTCGCAGGTCGTGCCGATGGAAGACATCAACCTGCATTTCACCGGCGATTTCTCCGCGATCGGGCTGGCCAACAATCTGCTCGCGGCGCTCATCGACAACCATGTCTATCACGGCAACGCGCTGGGATTCGATGTCCGGCGCATCACCTGGCGGCGTGTGGTGGATATCAATGATCGCGCCCTGCGCGCCATCACCGTCGGCCTTGGTGGCCCCGGCAACGGCTATCCACGCCAGGATGGCTTCGACATCGTCGTGGCCTCGGAGATCATGGCGATCTTCTGTCTTGCCACTAGCCTCGCCGATCTACGGGAGCGTCTGGGCAAGATCGTGGTGGGCTACACACGCGAGCATAAGCCCATCCGCGCCGCCGAACTCAAGGCCAACGGCGCGCTGACCGTGCTGCTCAAGGACGCGCTGGCGCCGAATCTGGTGCAGACCCTGGAGAACAATCCGGCCCTGATACACGGCGGGCCCTTCGCCAATATTGCGCACGGCTGCAATTCAGCCATCGCGACCCGCAGTGCGCTCAAGCTG
>DATFUG010000125.1:0-7597 GCA_035261025.1 Steroidobacteraceae bacterium
GGCGGCGCCGCGGGCGATGAGCGCGTCGACGATGGCTTCGCCGATGCCCCGATTGGCGCCGGTCACCAGGGCTGTAGTACCTGCGATTTTAAGACTCATGATCCATTCTCCCGTGGGTGTTTAAACAGAACGGTCTGTCTATTCTGGGCTTGACTATAGACCGACCTGTCTGTACCGTCAAGCGTGGCCAAAAACAGCGCAAAAACGGAGGCGCCGGACGTCCGGGAGCGGCTGCTCGATGCCGCCGATCGCCTGTTTTACCAGGAGGGCGTGCGTGCGGTAGGGGTCGATCGCCTGCTCGCCGAAGCCGATGCGGCCAAGGCCTCCCTCTACGCGCACTACGGGTGCAAGGACAAGCTGGTCGCTGCCTATGTCGAGCGCCGCACCGAGGCCGCGCGCACGGACATCGAGGCCTACGTGGCGGGGTTCCCGCTGGAGCAGCGTGCGCTGCGCTTCTTCGACTATCTGGTGGAGTGGACCGCCCAGCCCGGATTTCGCGGCTGTCCGGTCCAGCACGTGGTGGGTGAGATTACCGATCGCGCCCATCCGGCGCGCGTGCTGGCCGCCGCGCAGCGCCAGTGGCTGACCGCGCGGTTCACCGAATGGGCCCGCGCGGCCGGCGCAACGAATCCGAAGCGCGCGGCGGGGGCCCTGCTGGTGCTGTTCGACGGGGCGGTGGCCGCCGTTGAGCAGGACGGACCCGAACGGGCGCGCGATGCACGCTGGACGGCGGAGCGCGTTCTCTCCCACTAGCGCGCCGGGCGGGGCGCACATCAGCGCGACATGCGATGATCCTGCTCCGGGGGGTGCCGTCATGAAATTGCGATACAAGATTCTGGGCAGCCTGGGGCTGATCGTGGCCGTCGCGCTCGCGTCCCTGGCGCTCGCCCTGGCGCACGACGCTGCCTGCGGCCCGACGCCGGTACTCCCCGCAAACGCTCAATCGATGCAAGCCATCGTCTCGCGCTGCTATGGCCCACCGGAAGTGCTTCGGCTGGAGGCCATCGCCAAGCCCGCACCGGCGGCGGACGAACTGCTGGTGCGGGTGCACGCGGCCTCCGTCAATCCGCTCGACTTTCATTACGTGCGGGGCAAGCCCTACCTCGTGCGCCTGGGGGCCGGCATGGGCGCACCGGATGTGCCGCGCGTGGGCGTCGATTTTGCGGGGACGGTCGAGGCGGTCGGGAGCGCCGTCACGCATTTCAAGCCGGGCGATGAGGTGTTCGGCGGGAGGACCGGAGCCTTCGCCGAGTATGTGACGGTGCGCGAGAGCCGCGCCGTGGTGCTGAAGCCCGCCAACGTCACCTTTGAACAGGCCGCTTCACTTCCCATCGCGGCCGTCACTGCGCTGCAGGCCCTGCGCGACCAGGGCCATCTCCAGCCGGGGCAGAAGGTCCTGGTCAACGGGGCTTCGGGTGGCGTCGGCACGTTCGCCGTTCAGATCGCCAAGGCCTACGGTGCCGAAGTGACCGGCGTGTGCAGCACAAAAAATCTTGCGCTGGTCCAGTCTCTGGGCGCCGATCACGTCGTGGACTACACGCAGGAAGATTTCACCACGAACGGTCAGCATTACGATGTGATCGTCGATACGGTAGGGACGCACTCGCTCCTGGACTACCGGCGCGTCCTCAATCCCAGGGGGAGCCTCGTCATGGTCGGCAGTGCCAGCCTGGGTGACTGGATCGATTTCCTGATCTCCCCGCTCGACGCGATCATCCTGTCGAAGTTCGTGGGCCAGAAGTTCATCCCGTTCCTCGCGGAACTCAATCCGAAAGACTTGGCGATCCTCGGTGAGCTCATCCAGAGCGGAAAGATGACGCCGGTCATCGACCGGAGGTACAGCCTGAAGGAGCTCCCGGCCGCCATGCGCTACGTCGAGTCCGGCCACGCCCGCGGCAAGGTCATCATTACGGTCGAATGACCGGGCGGAGTCCGGCCTGGCTGGTCAGATACACGGCGTAGGTTCCCAGCCAGTGGCCGCCCTCGTAGTGTTCACCGGTGACGGCGGGCAAGGCGGCCTGGCCGTGCTGGGCGGCCACCTTCAGGAGCACCGCCACGCGGCGGTCTCCCGCCTTCAGTCCGTGCGCGATGCCCTCGAGCATCCAGGCGCGACTCAGGTTCAATCCGTCGATATGAGCGAGCTTGGGATCGGAACGATCGGTCACGATCGCCGGCAGTAACCACGTCTGGCCGGCGCGATGGACAATGCCCGGCAGGAAGTTCGACAGCCAGCGGCTGAATTCCTCCGGCCTGAGCACCCGGCGCATGAAATCCGCTTCGGCCAGGCAGGGCGAGAGGAAGTCCTCGCCGGAAGGTTCGTAGGCGAGCGGGCAGTCGCGGTCGTTGAGATAGAAGCGACGCGCGGCGTCCGCGAGCAATGAGCGCATCCCGGTATCACCGGCGACACCGGCCCAGTCCCAGATCAGTCCGAAGGAAAACGCGGTCTGGTCGTGCTCGCCGATCCGGATCGGATAGTGGAGTTTCGGCAGCCAGCTGCTCAGGCGCGCTGCGGCCTCAGCCTCGAGGGGCCGCAGGGTGCTGGACCACTGTTGCGCCTGCGGATCCGGCCACTCGCGCAATTCGGCGGACAGTTGCAGCAGCCAGGCCAGGCCGTACGGACGTTCGAAGGAGGTGCGGCCCTCCTGCATGAGATAGGCCACTTCGCCGGCCACGTTCTCGGCGGTGAAGCTGCGCGCCAGTTCGGTCCTCGCCGCCGCGGCGAACGGCGCGTCCGGAAACAGCCGCAGGAGGCGCACCAGCAGCCAGTGGCCGTGGACGTCCGAATGCCAGTCATAGCAGCCGTAGAAGGCGGGGGTCAGCAGGTGCGGGGGGCGGGCATCCGCATCGCTGCTCATCGAATGACTGATGTGACTGGGATACTCGGTGTGCAGGCACTTGAGTGCCAGCGCGGCAAATCCCGCGGCGACCCGGGCGTCCAGCGCCGCGACCGGAGCGGGCGCTACGGACTGGCTCGGCGCCGCGGCCGCCGTGAGGAGTATCAGGGTCAGGAGTGCCATCGTACGCATCGCCGAAACTCCTACAGGCGCGGCGGGCCGTCGCGCGAACGCCCGGATCATAAACGAGGCCCTGCAGGTTTGAGAGCAAGATTCGGATGGCGCCGGGCGCGCCGATCCGGACAATCTCCCCACACCTGATGATGAGGATTCAATCATGAACTTTCAGATCACCGGACTGCAGGCCTCCCGCTTCACGCCCCTGTTTGCGCTAAGCAATGAGGAACTTGCCGCGCGTGGCGTCATTCGCATGGTCGCGGACAAGCAGCCTGGCTTTCCCTGTCGCGTGAGCCTGCGTGATGCCGAAGAAGGCGAGACCGTGTTGCTGCTGAACCATGAACACCTGCCGGTTGCGAGCCCCTATCGCTCCAGACATGCGATCTTCGTGCGCCAGGGAGCGACTGAGGCGCACCTGGCGGTCAACGAGATTCCTGAGCTACTGCAGATCCGGTTGTTGTCGGTGCGGTCCTTTGATGGCAGCGGAATGATGATCGACGCCGATGTGGTGCCAGGCCAGGAACTGGCCGCGACGATCCACCGGATGCTGGGCGAGAGCACGAGTGCATACCTGCACGTGCACAACGCGAAGCCTGGATGCTTTGCGGCGCGGGTGGATCGGGCTTAGCCCAAGAGGCCTCTATCCGGCTCCGCCCGGAGTTCATCCGCGGCGCAATCCATTGAACCTGAGTGGCCCTGGCCGGCATTACGCCTGGCCATCGTGTCGCCAGCAATCCTTGGGGGGTGTAATCGCCGCCCGCTGGCGGGGCGGGGTGCGCCATGAAGAGCTTGCACCGTGCATCCGCAACACGGAATGCAAAGGCCAATTCGGTTCAAGACATTTTCGGGAGACATCGCCATGAAGGGTTGTCAGGCCGCACTGCCTGCACCTTGAACGATCCCACGCCATCGGGCATCGACAAGCACGACAGATTCCTCAATCTGACGCGCCGGTATGGACCAGTACCGCCTCAAAAGGCTCTCCGTGACTGGACCGTCGACGAGCCTAAACCCTTGGCTTTCGTAGAAGCGAATAGCCCAGGTCGCAGCCGCCCAGGTTCCGATGAGCACCGGCCGTTCGGTTTGGCCCAGGACGTGCTTGAGGAGGGCTCTTCCCAGACCTCGGCCCTGGCTGGTGGTCCGCGTGTACGCATGGCGCACAAGGGCGACGTCCGCAACGTCTTGTAGTCCCATGACCGCTTCAAGCCTGGCTTCCTCAAACATCCCCCAAAACACGACGCCCGCCTGGATCTCTTCATATAGTTCGCTCATCGGCATGTAGGGTTCCTTCCACCTGTCGGAAGGAATGGCGCCTCGATATGCGCTGGCCGCGTCATTGATGACTACAAATATGGCATCGAGATCGGCCGGCGTGCATGGACGAATTGCCATTTCTCTCTCGGCGTCCGGAATGTCGCGTGGCCTAACGCTCGCGTTGAGCGGCGCGTGGCATCGCTGATTTATATCGAAGCTGATTTATCCGGAACTTCGACACTCTTGTTACCTCGGGGAACCTACTGGCCGCTTGTGTGCTCGAACGCGTTGTCAGATGCACGCCTTGAGTACCGAACCAGATAATGCAACGCCACGACCGAGGGGCCCAGCCCTAACCAACCCACGAACATGGCAGTCCAAAAGGCGCCGGCCATGCCTGCAATACCGTGCAGGTTGCCTGCCCTGGGCGCCTCTGCAAAGCTGATCACGGAGAAGACGAACGAGGGCAGCTCGATAACGAGGCCCGCCAGCAATAATGCGGCGATGGCCCAGTGATGCCATCGCTTCCGGACCGGCAGCCGCATGGCAAGCGCAATCCACAGCCCAAGCGTGCCTAGAACACCGCTACCTGCCATCAATAGTTCAGGCACGCTACTCCATAGAGAACCAGAACGTACTGAGGCGATTGCATCAGGGATTGAGCCCGAGAGGTAAAGCACAGCGGGTGCTGGCAGGGCACCGAACGCAAGATAGAAAAGACGGCGCCTTAGCTGGGTGTCGCGCATCTGACCGGCGATGTACGAACAGGGCTTAGGTTGCCGCCGCCGCTGCGGGCCGGACAATCGGCCGGCGCGCGAGCGTGAAGCCCTCATAGACGGCAATGGCGTAGAAGAGCAGGTCCATTGGATTAAATGTTGCCCGCAGCAATTCGACCGCCAGGCTGGGATTGCTCAACGCACGTACGACGATCGTCATAAGCGGCATGCCCTGCTCCGCAGCAAGAAATCCGCAGGCGGACAGGAGATTTCCGAGCAGGCAGCCGAACAGCGCGAGTGCGCCGCCGATCAGGCTGAAGCTCATGGCGCCGCCCTTACCGGCAGAGCGCACAGTCCAGCCAACCAGGAACCCGACACCTATTGCCATGAAGCCGATTTGATACTTGGTGCTGACCGTGATGACGGCCCAAATCACTGCACCGGCAATCGCGGCAGCCAGGCCGGCCAATACCGCGAGCGTCAGGTTCGGCGTGACCTCTGCAGGCGCTGTCGCCGCGACCGGATCGTTGCTTTCCGACATGGCTGTTCTCCCTGTTAAAGAGCCCTCGAGTGACGTGGGTCTAGCGGCTGGGGCGTACGAGTATTGTTCTGCGGTGCGCCCGGTGACGCTACTGGGCAGAGGTTATACCCCAGCAAGCGGCGCTTGGCACTAGCCTGAGCCGAGGGTGGTTGGTGGCCGGGGCGCCCGAGGAGGGAGCGGGATGGAGGTTGGCGGGCAGGTGCGCAGGAGCAAAGTCGTTGACTCCCCAACTGTGCAGGATGAGGATCAGGTTCAGTGTCCGCATGTGATTTGCAATGCATTGCGGCGGACCAGAAGACCGCGGGGAGCATCCACTTCGGTCGCCGTTCCGAGGCGAGCGTGGAGGGAAGCGTGCTGAGATTCCTTTTCTCGATGCTGTGCTGTCTGTCGCTTATCGGCAGGGCGCCGGCTGCGCCACCACTGGAAGTCTATGGTGGGCTGCCGGGCGTCGAACTGCTCAGCCTGTCTCCGTCCGGCGAGAAGTACGCGCTGGTCGCTGTCGTGGGCGAGACGCGCAAATTGGTCGTAATGAGCTATGACGGGAAGGTTCTGTCTGCAGCCACCGCAGGCGCTGCCAAGGTCAGGGGCATCCGATGGGCGGGGGAAGACCACTTGTTGGTCATCGTCAATTCTACGTTCAAGGCGCCGCTGGTGTTCCGGCAGGATTACGAGCTGTCGACCGTCATCAACGTCGATCTGGTCAAACGCAGGGCGACGGCGATCTTTGATCACCTGCAGTCGATTGCCAGTGCGGTCTTTGGCTTCTACGGAATCGCCCAGGTCAATGCACACCTGTATGGCTATTTTGGTGGCATCAGCTATGAGCGCACGGGCACCGGGGAGTACATCTACACACACGGGTATTCGGACCTGTACCGCGTGGACCTGGACACCGCGGATACCAGCCGCGAGGCGCTGGGTGATGAGACTGGACGGCACTGGGTGGTGGCGCCAGACGGTACCGTGCTGGCGCACTCTGAGTATGTCGAGCAGGACGGCAAGTGGCGCCTGTTCGCGGGACCCAGCCATGGCAAGGCGTTGCTGCAACGGGCCGATCCGCAAGGCGACGTCGGCATTGTCGGGCTGGGACGGACCCGTGGAACGGTCCTGGTGGCGGACGACGCGGGCGACAGGGACGTGATGGAGGAGGTATCCGCTGCAGACGGGAGGACGGAAGAGTTGTTTGGAGATCAGACCGTGCAGGAGTGTCTCTACGATCGCGACTCAAAGCAGCTGATCGGTGCATTGACGCAGGAGGAGCCCAGGGCGTTTTTTTTCGACCCGGCGCTGTTGGCACGATTCAAGGGTGCACGTAAGGCCTTTCCAGGCCTCAACGTAGAACTGGTCTCGTACAGCCGGCACCTGGACCGGCTGATCGTCAAGACGGCCGGTGGCACAGATTCCGGAACCTACTGGCTGGTGGACATCGCGTCAGGCAAGGCCGACCCCATCGCGCGACCTTATCCGCTGATCAAGGACGCCGATGTGGCTGAGACACGGCGCATTCACTACACGGCGAGTGACGGGTTGCCGATCGAAGCGATTCTGACGTTGCCGCCCGGGCGTGAGGCCCAGGGTCTCCCGCTGGTGGTCATGCCGCACGGCGGTCCTATCGGCGAGAATGATGAAATTGGGTTTGACTGGTGGGCACAGGCTTATGCGTCGCGCGGCTACGCCGTCCTGCAGCCGAACTTCCGCGGCTCTTCCGGATACGGCCGTGAATTCCGACAGGCAGGGTATGGGCAATGGGGCCGAAAGATGCAAACCGACCTGTCGGATGGAGTAGAGGCGCTGGCCAGGGAAGGAACGGTTGATCCAAAGCGCGTGTGCATCGTCGGAGCGAGCTACGGCGGGTATGCGGCACTTGCCGGGGTCACACTGCAAAAGGGCGTCTATCGCTGTGCGGTGTCGGTGGCCGGGCCGGCGGATTTTCCGAGGTTCTTCGGCTGGCAAGCGGAGCGGCACGGATACAAAAGCGACGCCACGCGCTACTGGCGTGCCGTCCTGGGCGCGGATAAAGGAGGCGATGCCGTCATGGCGAGCCTTTCACCGGCTCTTGCCGCGGCGCAAGCTGA
>DATFUG010000126.1:0-2827 GCA_035261025.1 Steroidobacteraceae bacterium
CGAAATGCTCAGCGGCATGAACGACTACATCGACGTGCTGGTGCCGCGCGGCGGCAAGAGCCTGGTCGCGCGCGTCCAGGCCGAGGCGCGCGTACCGGTGATCGGCCACCTCGAGGGCAACTGTCACGTGTATGTCGACCGTGAGGCCGACGCGCCCATGGCCCGCTCGGTGGTGCTCAATTCCAAGCTCCGCCGCACCGGTGTGTGCGGCGCGGCCGAGACTCTGTTGCTCGATCGGGCGGCGGCGCCGGACCTGCAGCGCGCGCTCGTCGCGGCGCTCCTGGAAGCGGGTTGCGAGGTGCGTGGCGACCAAGCGGTACGCGCGCTCGATCCGCGCGTGTGCGAGGCCACGGAGCAGGACTGGTACACCGAGTATCTCGGGCCCATCATTGCGGTGCGTGTGGTGAACGGCGTCGACGCGGCCATCGAGCACATCGCGCGCTACGGCTCGGCGCACACCGAAGCGATCGTCACCGCCAACAGCGCCACCGCGCAGCGCTTCCTCGCTCGCGTCGACAGCGCCATCGTCCTGCACAACGCCTCTACGCAGTTCGCCGACGGCGGCGAGTTTGGCATGGGCGCGGAGATCGGCATTTCCACCGACCGCTTTCACGCCCGCGGGCCCATCGGCCTGGAGCAGCTCACCACCTATAAATATAGGGTGCACGGCGCGGGCCAGGTGCGGCCCGGATGAAGCGCTGCGGCTGCCCGCGCGCCAGCCTTAACTGAGCGGCCGGATTTCCTGCGCACGGTAGCGCGCAAGCAGAGCGGTATCGCCCCCGCGCGCGGCGTACACCAGCACCTTGGTCAAGGCATCGGCGAGCGCGGCGCTGGGCGCCATGACGGCGGCCGCGTGCGGTGCCGCACGGCGCGAAGATCGCGGCGCGTAATAACCCCGGTGTCCGGCGGGCGGTCGCGCCGCGGCGGGATCGCTTCCGGCGAGCGCCGCATCCCGCAACAGGAGTTGCCGCGGCGCCCGGCCGCCGAGGCGGATCCACAGCGGCCAGGCCTCGCGACCAAACACGCGCAGGTCACCGCCGGCGTTGACGAGCCCGGCGGTGGCGCCCGCGCGTCGCATCGCGACGATGGCCCGATCGACGGCAAAGCCCTTGGCGATGCCTCCCAGGTCGACGTGTGCCGCGCGGCGTACATAAAGGGTTCGGGGCCCCACCGGTATCCACTGCATCACGGTGCCACGGCTGGGCAGCGCCGGCTCGAAGCGGCCGGCCGACAACAGGCACAGTTCGCGGCTGAGCCGCAGCAGCTCGGCCGTCCAGGGATGTACCGCGACACGGTGGCCGGCCGGCGCGGCGTTGAGGCGGGCCAGATCGCTCCCCGCGCGCAGCGGATGCAGCAGGGCCTCCACGCGGGCCAGGGCCCCGTAGCCGGCCGCAACGGCGCGCTCGGCCTGCCGCCGGGTGGGCGCGCGGGCGTCTATCCCGGCGAAGGTTCCCAGGGCGGGGCGGAGCCTTGAGACACGGTGCTCTTGACACATTCGTAGATCTTAGTAAGAATCATTCTCATTTACAATTGGCGCCACACCCAGGGAACTTCATCTTGAAGCTACGGATTTTATTGGCCTTATTGGCCGTCAGCCTCCCCGCGTGGTGCTATGCCGCAACGCCAGAAGCGGAGTCGGCCCTGACCTGGTGGGGCTACGGCGAACTGAACTACGACCGGCCCGCCGATCACCCGGAGGAGGCCCGGTTTGACCTGGCGCGGTTCGTCATCGGTGCAGGTTACCGCTTCGACGAGCACACCCGGCTGCAAAGCGAACTGGAAGTGGAGCATGCGGTCTCTTCGAGCAGCGATCCGGGCGAAGTGGAGATTGAGCAGGCCTACATCGAGCATGACTTGCGAGACGACACCTTCGTGCGTGTGGGCCTGTTCCTGATCCCCAGCGGCCTGCTCAACGAGAATCACGAGCCGACGCGCTTCCACGGCGTGTTCCGCAATTTCGTCGAGACCGCCATCATTCCCAGCACCTGGCGCGAAGGGGGCATTGGCCTGCAGCACGACACCGCGAGCGGTTTGAAGCTGCAGGCCGGAGTGACGACCGGCTTTGACCTGTCGAAGTGGGACGCGGCCAGCAGCGAAGGCACGGACTCGCCGCTCGGTTCGATCCACCAGGAGCTCGCGCAGGCGCGAGCCGTGGATTTCTCGGGCCACCTGGCGGTCAACTACACGGGGACGCCAGGGCTTAAGATCGGTGCATCGCTGTTCACCGGCGGAGCGGGGCAGGGCCAGGCGGAATTTGCAGGCGCGAAGATCTCGCTGTGGGAAGGGCATATGCGCTGGGAAGTGGGCGCCCTGGAGCTGTCGGCGCTGTATGCGCGCGGCCGCATCTCCGGTACCGCGCCGATCAACTTGCGGCTGCTCGGCAGTGCGACGCTGATCCCGCAAAGCTTCTACGGGGCGTACCTGGAGGCGGCCTGGCGCGGCCTGGCGCAACGCGATCTGCCGCTCACGCCCTTCCTGCGCTATGAACAATTCAACACGGCCGCCAGTTATGCGGATCTCGGGCCGGGACTGACTCCGGCCGCCCACCCGGAGCGCCGCGCCCTGACCATGGGTCTGGACTGGCTCTGGACGCACGGAGTGATCGTCAAGGCCGACTACGTCGATTTTACCGACAGCGGTGGCGGCGATCGCCTGGCCCTCGGCCTGGGCTATGAGTTCTGAGCGGAGCGGGTCATGAACCGGCAGCAGGCAACGGCACTGTTCGGAACCCCCATGGTGGTGCTGCTGGCACCGGCCGCTCCGGCCGTGGCCGCCGACTACCTGACAGTGGGACAGGCCCAGCAGGCCATCTTTCCCGAAGCACGCG
>DATFUG010000127.1:0-2287 GCA_035261025.1 Steroidobacteraceae bacterium
TGCGGCGGCGCTGTGACGTACGCTGCGCCTTCGCTGGACTGGAGCTTTTTAACATATCGGCACACCTGGGGCTATGCCAACGGCGTCACGTTTCGGAGAGCTAAGGCCTTGCCGCGGAGACATAATTGAGCATTCGGAGGCGGCTGGCCGGCTGCGAGGTAGTGAGATGAACAATCCCACGCGTCTGCTCGTGGTGATGGATCCGATCGATCAGATCAAGTACGAGAAGGACACCACGCTGGCACTGCTGCTGGCGGCGCAGGCGAGCGGCTACCGTCTGCACTACGCGGAGCTCGCCGACCTGCGGCTGCGCGATGGCGTCGCCGAGGCACGCACCCGGCCGCTCGAGGTGCGCGCCGACCCGAAGGACTGGTTCAGCCTCGGCCCGCCGGTAGTCGGCGCCATGGGCGCTTTCGACGTGGTGCTGATGCGCAAGGATCCGCCCTTCGATACCGAGTACATCTACGCCACCTACATCCTCGAGCGCGCCGAACTCGCCGGCGCGCTGGTCGTGAACCGCCCGGGGGGGCTGCGCGACATGAACGAGAAGGTGTACACGGCCTGGTTTCCGCAGTGCTGCGCGCCCACGCTCGTGACCCGCGATATGGACGAAATGGCGGCTTTTGCCGCCTCGCACGGCACCGTGGTCTGCAAACCCCTGGACGGGATGGGCGGCCGATCTATCTTCGTACTGCCACCCGGGGACAAGAACCAGCGCGTGGTGTTCGAATCCCTGACCGGCTATGGCCAGCGCTATGCGATCACACAGAAATATCTGCCGGAAATCGCCGTCAGCGGCGACGCGCGCGTGCTGCTGATCGATGGCGAGCCGCTCCCCTACGCGCTGGCGCGCATTCCGGCCGCCGACGACAACCGGGGAAATCTCGCCGCCGGCGCCCGGGGCGTGGCACGGCCTCTCGATGAGCGCGACCGCTGGCTCGCCGCACAGATCGGCCCGGCGATGCGCCAGGCGGGCATGCTGCTCGTCGGCCTGGACGTCATCGGCGGCTTCGTCACCGAGATCAACGTCACCAGCCCCACCGGCGTGCGTGAGCTGAAGAAGCAGTTCGGCGTCGATGCCGCGGAGCTGCTGGTGCAGGCCATCGACCGGCGGCTCGCCGCGCGCAGGGCATGAACCCGGCGCCGCCGAAGCTCCGCCTGACGCTGGCCGGGCTGGCAGGCCAGCGCGAAGCGGGCGCACCGGTCCGTGAGCGGCTGATGAGCATGCTGTTTCTCGCCGCCATTGCGCACGCGATCATCATCCTGGGCCTGAGCTTCAGCGCGGGCGGTTCCTCCGGGGCTGCGCCGGGCATGCAGGTGCTGCTGGTCACCGAAGAGCTCCCGGAAGCGCGCAGCAATGAGCACGCGGTCTATCTGGCCCAGCGCACGCAGCTGGGCTCGGGCAATACCCGCACGCTCCCGACCGGTAGCCCGCGATCGCACCCCGCGCCCCGCTCGATGGCGGGCTCAGGGAAGGACGAGTCTTCGTCGCCGGAGTCAGCCGGCCCGGGCGCGCCGCGTACGCTCGCGACACTCGCCCCGGCGCCCCTGATCCTCTGGCTGGGCGAAACCGGCGAAGGCGCGGCCACCAGGCGTCCCGGTCAGACGGCGAACGCCGAGGCTGAAAGTCACGGGCGCGCCGACGCGCGCGAGCTGGTGCTCCGCGGGGATCCCAAGACTGGCCAGTGGGTCAGCCCCGACACCAGGGCTTCCAACCTGGCGCCCTACCTGGACGCATGGCGGCGCAAGATCGAGCGCATCGGCACCATGAATTTCCCCTCCGCCGCCCGGCGCAGCGAGCTGAGCGGGAGCCCGGTCATCGAAGTCACGCTGGGCCGGGAGGGGCAGTTGCTCGATGCCACGGTGCAGCGCGGCAGTGGCTACCCGGAGATCGACCAGGCGGCGCTTGACATACTCCGGCTCGCCAGCCCCTTCGAGCCCTTTCCCCGCAGCCTGGCGCGCGACTACACCTCCCTGCGGTTCGCCTACCAGTGGGAATTCGTCAACGGCGCGCTGGCGCAGGGCACGGTGACCACCGGCACAAATGTCCCCCAGGGGCCTTGAGGGCGGCCCAGCGCGCCCCCATACTCGATGCATGTCCGACAGCAACTCCCTCGCCAATAACCTGCTGGTCGCCATGCCCTCCCTGGCGGACGGCAATTTCACCCAGAGCGTCACCCTGGTCTGCGAACACAGCGACAAGGGCGCCCTCGGCATCGTGCTCAACAAGCCGCTGGACATGAAACTGGGCGACGTGCTGGCGCAGATGAAGCTCGATCCCCACCAG
>DATFUG010000128.1:0-5269 GCA_035261025.1 Steroidobacteraceae bacterium
ATCGAGTTCCCCGGTGGCGCCGTCGACCACGAGCTCGGCCTGCTTGGAGCTGTCGGCGGCCGCCTGGCGCACGATGCGCGCCAGGCGCTGCACGTGGCGCTGGAAGGACACCATGCGCGTGCGCATCAGCCCGTTCTGCAGCTCGGTGACGGTGCGCGACTGCTGCTGCAGCTGGTTCTGCGCCTCGGCGACCAGGCTCTCGATCAGCTGCTGCAGGCTGGCGACGTCGTTCGCCGACTCGGCCAGAGCGCGTGAGTACTGCTGGATGGAGGAATAACGGTCCAGCTCCAGCGGATCGAATTCCTGGCGATGGCCCGCCTCCTGGTCATGGCGGTGCAGCACCTGCGCCTCGGTCTCGATCTCGAGTTTGCGCAGCTGCTCCTTGAGGCGCGTTACCGTGCGCGAGAGTTCCGCCAGGTTGAATTCCACCGAGCCGAGCTGCTGTTCGAGTCGCGCACGCGCGATGCTCACTTCCCCGGCGTGATTGAGCAGCAGGTCGAGCAGCTCGGCACTGACCCTGGCCATGTCGCCCCGTTCGGCACCGGCGACCGGCTCCCGGCCCGGCGGCACCGGCGGCGCGGCGATCAATGGTTCGGGCATGACGGCAGGTGCGGCACTGGCTGGCGCGACCGGTGCGGCGTGCGCGGTTTGAACGGCTTGCGTGGCTGCTGCAGGCGGGATTACGGGTGCCGGTGTCACAACGCGGATCGGCGCTGGCGGCGGCGGCGCGGCAATGACTGCGGCCGCAGGCGAGGGAATCTCGCCCAGCGCTGCCGCCTGCAGCCGCGCAATCAGCGCGGTGGCCGGCGCGGCGGCGCGGCCGCTGGCGACCTGCTCGCGCATGCGCGCCAGCTCATCGACCGCCTCCTGGGCGACAGCGCGCGCGCGCTCGTCCCCCGCGGCGGTGCCGAGCCCGATCTGCATGATCAGGCTCTCCAGTTCATGCGCCAGGTCACCCAGGGCCGTGACGCCGGCCATGCGCGCACCGCCCTTGAACGTGTGCAGGGCACGCTTGAGCGCCGCGGGGTGCTCGCCGACGTTGGGCGCGGCGTTCCAGGCCTGTAGGGCCGATTGTGACGCCTCCAGCAGCTCGCTCGCTTCCTCGCAGAAAATCGCGGCCACTTCGGGGTCGAAGTCGATCGCCGGGGCTGGCGCGTCGGCGGCGGGCGCCAGTACGGCCACTCCATCTCCCGACAACGCCTTCTGTTGCTGGGCGGACAGGGCGTGGATGCCGGTGCGCTCACTGTGCTCGACCGCTTCGGCGATGCGGCGGTCCAGTTCGCTCTCGGCACGCGCAATGCGCGCCCGCACCACGTCGTGCACGACGAAGAAGCCGGTGCTCTCATCGGGCATGCCCGCTGCGCTTTCCACTGCAGCCATGCAATCGCTCAGCAGCAGCAGGTCGGAATTATCGAGCCCGACGCCGGTGTCGAAGGACTTGCGCAGCCAATGATCCAGGGGTTCGGCGAGCCGGATCCCGTGGCGCGCCTCGGCCATCTTCGAGCTGCCGGACAGCGTATGGCAGGCGCGGTAAACCTCTTCGGTCAGTACGTGGGGCGCGGCGTGCGGCTGCTCGCGCTCCAGCCAGCGGCGCACGGTAGCCACATGGCTCGAAGTCTCGCGTGCATAGATGTCGCGCAGCACGCCGTCGCCACCGGCCACGAGCTCTGCGCCCGGAGCGGGAGCGCTGTCGTCCGAGCGGGCCGGCGCGTGCGCGGCCTTGCCAGGCCGCGCCGGCATCGCGGCTGCGGCGATCGCCGCCGCCTGCGCTGGCGTCAATCGCTCGGTTGCCGCCCAGCCCCCGGTGGAATCCGTCGGCGCCGCGGGAATGGCCGGCGGCGCCGCTCCCCTGACGCTCGGGGAATCTCCGGACGGTGCCGCCGTCGGCTCGCGCCCGGCAGCGAGCGCATGGGCGCGCGCCACGAGCTGCGTCGTGTCCGTGCGCCGGTCCGGCGCCGCCTTCAGTTCACCGACCAGCTGCGGCAGAAGTGCGACGGCGGCACGGAGCGCATCCAGGATTTCAGGCGATCGGACGAGCGTCCCATCGCTCAGACGGTTGACCAGGTTCTCCATGGCCCAGGCAAACTCGCTCAGATCGCGCGCGCCCACCATCCGGCCGCTGCCCTTGAGCATATGAAAGGAGCGGCGCACGGCGAGCAGGGCTTCGCTCTCGAGCGGGTTCTGGTCCCAGACCGGAAACTGCGCGCGAATCTTCGTCGCCTCTTCCTGCGCTTCCTCGGCGAACAGATCCAGCAACTCCGGATCGCTGGCCGCGGCGCTGGGCGCGGGCGCGGCCGCCAGGACCGGCGGGCTGCGCGTCCGGGCCGTGGCATCCAGGTCGGTGCCGGTGGCGGTACCGCCGTGGGATTGCACCGGCACGTCGATGCGCACCGTACGGGCGTAGGTGGCGGGGCCGGCGGCCGGGATCGTGGGCACGTGCTGCTCGGGCTCGCGCCCCAGCACGTCCAGGCAGGTTTGTGCGTTGTCGAGCATGTACCACGGATCGCTCCGTCCCGCCTGGAGCGTCTCGATGTAGTACTCGAGGCTCACCACCGCGTCGGCCAGCCGGTCGAGGTAGGCGCCCGAGAACGGCATGCCCCGGGGCTGCATCACGCGGCGCAACTGCTCGGTGATGGCGTCGACGATTTCGACCGCGCGGGCCTTGCCGAGCATCAGGAGCCCGGCCTTGATGCCGCGCATGAGCTCGATCCAGTTGTCGAAGCCGGCAGCATCAAGCGTGCCGCTGACGCTCTGCGCGATGCTTTCCTTGACGCGCGCCAGATTGACGACGCATTCACGCAGGACCGCACCCTGAACCTGTTCGAAATCCTCATCAGGCGGTTCGGTGGCGCCGTCGGTCGGCTTCTTCGGCAGGATCAGCCCCACCAGCTGTCCGTCGAGGCGATCTTCCACCAGGATCAGGATCGCCGCGACCTGCACCAGCGTGGCCTGATCGGCGCTCTCGCGCCCGCCGATCACCGCGTCCAGGCGTGTGCCGGCTTCCTGCACGCGCGCGCGCAGTTCACCCAGGCCCAGCACTCCCAGCGTGTCACCGAGTTTGCGCAACAGTTCAATCTGCGGCTTGAGCTCTTCGGCTTGCCCGCCACCGCGGCGCACGAAGATATCGAGCACATCCTTGACGCGCGCCAGATCCTCGCGGATCGCCGCAGCCACCGTGTGCATGAGCTTGACCGAGGGGGCCGAGAGATTCTCGCGCTCCTGCTCGATGGAATCGTCGACCGGCAGCAGTTCATTGAGGCGGAAGGAGGCGCGCACGGCCGCCACGCGGGGCCCCGCGGTCGTCGAACGCGCGACGTAGTACAGCAGGTTGTTGAGCAGCTCGACCGGCGGGTTCTGCGAATAGCGCACTTCGCCCAGTTCGTGCAGGCGCCGGATCTCGCGATCGGCGAGGCCCAGCAGGCGCTTGATCGACACACTGCTCTCGGTGCCGTGCTCGCGCAGGGCCTCGAGCAGCGCGCCCACCACCCACCAGAGCTGGAACACGCACTGCTGGGTCGCCACCTGCTCCAGTCGCGTCGCCACGGTCGCCAGGATCTCGAGGTTCTGCTCCAGCCGCTCGCCCCGGATCCAGCCGACCAGGCCCGCCTGGAAGCGCGGACGGAGCCGGCGCGCCCACTGTGCCGGCGAGAGCGGCGCCTCGCCCGGCGCCGGCGAGGTCGGCTGCGCCTGACGGTCCGACTTCAGGTTGAGCAGCAGCAACGTGCCTTCCGAAAGCAGGGCACAGCCGCGCACCGCGCGCAAATCATTCAGCAGCGGCAGCAGCACCAGCGCGAGATCGCGCCCGCCGGCGAGCACGCGCTCCAGGTAGCCGGGGAGCTGGACCATGGCGCGCATCAGCGCGTCGAGGGACTCGGAACGGTTCTTGCGCTCGCTGGGTGCCGCCAGCAGGTAACGCGCCACCTGCTCCATCTCTTCGGCCAGCAGCGCGGCGCCGTAGATTTCGAGCACGCGCAGCGCACCCTGAACCTGGTGCAGCTCGAAGCAGCAACGCTGCAGCAGCGCCTGATTGTCGGGCTGCTCGACGTGCGCCTCCAGTGCACTGCGCGCATCGCCAAGGGCAACACCGATCTCGCGGGCCGCAGTCTGCATGGTCTGGGTGGCGAGTTCGGTCATCTGCGTGGCGTGCCCATCACTTGGCGCCCGAAATCTTCAGGCGTGGCTGCGAGCCAGTCTGGCTGAGCGCCGGGGGAGTGGGTACCGTTACGGTCGCTGCGGTCGCTGCGCCGGGCGCGACGGCCGGCATCGTCGCGCTCGCCGCGGCGCGCGGGACCTCGCCGGGCTGCGGCGCCGGCGCCGGCAGCGTAAAACCCGAGATCGACTTGCGCAACGCCGCCGCCAGGTCGGCGAGCTTGATGATGGATTGCGCCGTGGCATTGGTGCTCTCGGCGGTCTGGACGCTGACTTCGCGCAGCACCTGTGTGTTGCGCGCGATGTTCTGGGCCGCCGCCGACTGGCTGCGCGAGCTCCCGGAGATATTCTGGACCAGGCTCGCGATCTGGTTCGAGACCTGCTCGATCTCCTCCAGCGCAGCTCCGGCGTTCTCGGCCAGCAGTGCGCCGCCGACCACATCGGTGGTGCTGCGCTCCATGGAAACCACGGCCTCATTCGTGTCCGTCTGGATCGTGCGCACCAGCACGTCGATCTGCTTGGTCGCCGTGGCGGCGCGCTCGGCCAGGCGCTGCACTTCGTCGGCCACGACCGCGAAACCGCGGCCGGCCTCGCCCGCCATCGAAGCCTGGATCGAGGCATTGAGCGCCAGGATATTGGTCTGCTCGGCGATATCGCTGATCAGCTCGACGATGTTGCCGATCTCCTGCGAGCTCTCGCCCAGGCGCTTGATGCGCTTGCTGGTTTCCTGGATCGTCTCGCGAATGGCGTTCATGCCGTCGATCGTGCGCCGCACCGCCTCGCCGCCCTTGTGCGCCACGTCGACCGAATGGCGGGCCACGTCCGCGGCACGTTCGGCGTTGCCGGACACTTCCTCGGTGGAAGCCGCCATGGCCGCGACCGATTCGGTCGCCGAAGCGATCTGCTTGGTCTGCACGGCACTGGCCTTGCCAAGGTGCACCCCCAGTGATTGAGTCTGGCGAGCGGCGCTGTCGAGCTGCAGGGCCGACTGGTTGATGGTGGCGACCAGCTTGCGCAGGGCCTCGACGGCGTAGTTGATGGCATCGGCGATGGCGCCGGTGATGTCCTCGGTCACCGTGGCCTGCACGGTCAGGTCGCCATCGGCGAGGCTGGCCATTTC
>DATFUG010000129.1:0-4014 GCA_035261025.1 Steroidobacteraceae bacterium
CAGCGTGTAGCGATCGGGTGAGGTGTGCCACAGGACACGGTCGAGTAGCACGCCCCAGCCCAGCGCCGTGTATTCAAACGGCGCGACGGCGGACGCCTCGCCATGCCGGAAGGCGTAGGTGACGCCGAGCTGGCCGAAGAATCCGCTGATGCCAATTCCGGCAATGAGCCAGTAGTCCTGCACCCTGACCGCCAGCCAGTCTGGCAACGCCAGCACCGTCGAACCGGCCGCGAGCAGTGTGATGAGCGAGCACATCAGGCTCTCGGTCGAATCGGTCCGCCCGGCAATGCGGATCGTGAGCGCGGAAACCGTGTAGCACAGCGCCGAGCTCAATATCGCCAGGCCCGCCCAGGTCAACATGCCTTCGCCGGTGGGACGCAGGACCACCAGCACGCCGATGAACCCGGCGACGATGGCGAGCCACCGCGCCTGACCCACGCGCTCCCCCAGCAGCGGGGCGGAGAGCGCAGTGATCAGGAGCGGTGCGATGAAGAAGATTGTGTAGGTCTCGGTCATCGGCAGCTGGCGCAGGCCGACGACGAACAGCCACAGCATGGCGATGCCTATTGCGCCGCGCATCAGGTGCAGCGGCCAGCGGATCTGCAGCAGCCTGGCCTGCTTGCCGCGCCACGCGACATAGACATAGACCAGCGGGAGCGAGGCGAGGCTCCGCAGTGCCGTGACCTGCATCGCCGGATAAAACGGCGACAGCAGTTTCATGCCGGCATCCATTAGCGAGAACAGCGCCGCGGCCGCCACGAGTGCGGTGATCCCCGGCAGGTTGCGCGGGCCGGTCACCAGCCGCCTATTTCAGCAGGTACGGGGTAGTCAGCCGGCGCCGCACGCTCTTGCCGCGCAGCCTCGCATAGGCGGGCAGGCCCGCCTTGTAGGGCGGATAGTCCTCCCCGCCGATCAGCGGCTCGAGGTAGCGGCGGCAGGCGGCGGTGATGCCATAGCCATCCGCCGTGATGAAATGGCGCGGCACGGTCTTCTCGACATTCGCGACCGCGGCGAGCGGCACCGGCACGATCTTCCAGCGATAGGGTCGCGAGGACACTCGCTTGATCGCGGGCATCACATCGTGCCGGCCCTGCACGGCGTATTCGACCGCCGCCTTGCCGACGGCGTAGGCCTGATCGACATCGACCTTCGAGGCGATGTGGCGCGCCGCGCGCTGCAGGTAGTCGGCGACCGCCCAGTGAAACTTGTACCCGAACGCTTCGCGCACCATGTTCGCCACCACCGGACCCACGCCGCCGAGCTGCGTGTGTCCAAAGGCATCCTTGGTGCCCGCCTCGGCGAGAAACTTGCCGTCGGCGTACCTGGCGCCTTCCGAGACCACGATCACGCAATAGCCGTGATCCGCAACGCACTGCTTGACGCGTGCGAGAAACGGCTCCCGCTCGAAGGCAATCTCCGGAAACAGGATGATGTGGGGCGCATCGCCCGCCTTGCGTCCCGCCAGCCCGCCGGCCGCCGCGATCCAGCCGGCGTGGCGGCCCATCACCTCCAGCACGAAGACCTTGGTGGAGGTGCGCGCCATCGAGGCGACGTCCATCGCGCCCTCGAGCGTCGAGACGGCGATGTATTTCGCCACGGATCCAAAGCCGGGACAGCAGTCGGTGTGGGGCAGGTCGTTGTCCACCGTCTTCGGGATGCCGATGCAGGCGATCGGGTAGCCCAGTTGCGCGCCGATCTGCGCCACCTTGTGCGCAGTGTCCATCGAATCGTTGCCGCCGTTGTAGAAGAAATAGCCGATGTCGTGCGCGCGGAACACCTCGATCAGGCGCTGGTACTCGGCGCGGTTTTCCTCCAGGCCCTTGAGCTTGAAGCGCGCCGAACCAAAGGCGCCTGCCGGCGTGTAGCGCAGCGCGCGAATGGTGGCGCGCTCCTCGGCGCTCACGTCGATCAGATTTTCCGTGAGGATGCCGACGATGCCATCGCGCCCCGCATAGAGGCGGGCGATGTGCGCGCGCGCCTTGTGTGCGGCTTCGATGACACCGCAGGCGGAGGCGTTGATGACGGCGGTGACGCCGCCAGACTGGGCGTAGACCGCATTGCGTGCTGTGGACTTGCTCATGGCGTTGAGGGACTCCGTCCGGGCAGTGTTCAGGCGGGATGGCGAGGATAGCCGAAGGGCGGCCCGTTTTGGCAGCCAGGGGCGTTTGACCACCCGACGATGCCTCGGTACCTTTCACACATGCGAATCGTCCTACTCGGCGCGCCAGGCTCAGGCAAAGGCACCCAGGCGCAGCGCCTGATCGCGCGCTTCGGCGTTCCGCAAATTTCCACTGGCGATCTGCTGCGTTCGGCCGTGGCGCGCGGGACCGAGCTCGGGCGCCGCGCCCGGGCGGCCATGGACTCAGGCCAGCTGGTGGCCGATGACATCGTGATCGGCATCATCCGTGAGCGTCTCGGCCAGGAGGACGCCCACAAGGGCTACGTGCTGGACGGCTTTCCGCGCAACCAGGCCCAGGCGACGGCGCTCGCGGCGATGCTCGCGGCGATCCACCAGCCCCTCGAGGCCGTGGTGCTGTTCAACGTCGATTATGCCGAGATCGCGCGCCGCATCTCCGGCCGGCGCTGTTGCCCGAACTGCGGCACCATCTACAACGTGCACGATACGAACACACTGGGCATTACCCATTGCACCCACTGTGCCGCGCATGCCGCCCTGACGCAGCGCCCGGATGACAATGAGCAGACCGTGACGCGCCGACTCGCCGTCTACGACGAGCAGACCCGCCCGCTCATCGAGCATTACCGCGCGCAGGGACTGTTGCGCACGATCAATGCGCAGGGCGACGTGGATACGGTGACGGCACGGCTCCTCGCCGTGCTGCCGCCGGGGTAGCACCAGGCAAAGCCAATCGGGAGTCCGGCCGCGGCTCCCTACAACGCCCGCAGCAGTTCCTCGCCGATGGCCTGGCGGCGCCAGCCGCTCAGCACCGCTCCGTCGCGGTGGCCGCCGGCCAGGCGTTCCATTTCGCGCCGGGTGGCGAGGATTTCCGGCGCCACGGCAAGGGTAGCGGCGATGCGGCGCGTGATCTCGACCAGGCGCGCTAACGTATCGAGCTGCTGCTGGTCAGGCCGTCGGCGCTGCGGGAGCGGGGCGAGCAGCAGAGGAAGTTCGGCCGCGCGGATCTGCTCGAGCAGCTGCGCGCCACTGTTCTCGCGGATCCCGGCCGGCAATTCGCGCAATCGTTCCAGCGCGGCCATGTCGCGCGGACCCTGCAGGACGAGGTCGCGGAGCGCCGGATCGGGCAGTATCCAGCCGCGCGGCCGGTCGGCCTGCATGGCGCGCGTCTCGCGCCAGGCCGCCAGCAACCGCGCGAGCCGCTGCCGGTCCGGGTCCAGGTCGGCGAAGGCCCGGATGCGCATCCAGGCCTGGTCAGGGTCAACCGCCAGGGACTCGGTGCCGATCTGCTCCATCTCCTCGTCAAACCAGGCGCGGCGGCCGAGCCGCCCGAGCCGCTCCCCGAGTGCCTCGCGCAGCGGGGGCAGATGGCGCACGTCGTCGAGGGCGTAGTCGAGCTGCGCGGCGGACAGGGGCCGGCGCGACCAGTCGGTGCGTGTCTGGCTCTTGTGCAGCTCGACACCCAGCAGTTCACGCACCAGATCGGCGTAGCCAATCTGTGCCGGAAATCCCACCAGCGCAGCGGCGACCTGCGTGTCGAAAACCGGGCTCACGGGGCCGACCACCGGGGCCAGCACTTCCAGATCCTGGCGGGCGGCGTGCAAAATCTTGCACAGCGCCGGTGCGCGCATCAGCGGGCGCAGCGCATCGAGCGTATCGATGGCCAGCGGATCGACGCACACCGCCAGATCCGCCGTGCCCAGCTGCAGCAGGCACAACTGCGCGTAGTAAGTGCGCTCGCGCATGAACTCGGTATCCAGGCCGAGGGAATCGTGGGGCGCGATGACGGCGACGGCGGCGGCCAGAGCGGCGGAATCAGCGATCGGTGCAGTCAAGTTTGGCCCTAAGGGCGTGCACAGGCACGCGTGTACAATCGC